>JAILOD010000021.1 GCA_024691015.1 Lachnospiraceae bacterium | reverse complement strand
CCGGAAGCAATTTATAATACCCTTGAAAAATACGGAACAAACCTTGTACAGAGGGCAAGAGACCAGCAGCTTGACCCGGTCATCGGCCGTGACGGTGAGATAAGAAACGTAATAAGGATATTGTCCAGAAAAACAAAGAACAATCCTGTGCTTATAGGTGAGCCCGGTGTCGGAAAAACCGCAGCGGTAGAAGGGCTGGCCCAGAGGATAGTAAGAGGCGATGTGCCAACAGCCTTGAAGGACAAGGAGATCTTTTCGCTTGACCTTGGAGCACTGGTTGCCGGAGCAAAATACAGAGGTGAATTCGAAGAGAGATTAAAGGCTGTTTTAAGCGAAATAAAAAAGAGTGAAGGAAAGATAATTCTTTTTATAGATGAGCTGCACACCATAGTTGGAGCCGGAAAGACTGAGGGTTCAATGGATGCAGGAAATATGTTAAAGCCCATGCTGGCCCGCGGAGAGCTTCACTGCATAGGTGCGACAACACTTGACGAATACAGAAAATATATCGAAAAGGATGCAGCGCTTGAGAGAAGATTCCAGCCCGTAATGGTGGACGAACCAACGGTTGAAGATACCATTTCGATATTAAGAGGCCTGAAGGACCGATATGAAGTATTCCATGGAGTAAAGATCACGGACTCTGCGCTTGTAAGCGCTGCTGTGCTTTCAAACAGATATATATCAGACAGATTTCTTCCCGATAAGGCGATCGACCTCGTGGACGAGGCCTGCGCATCCATAAAGACAGAGCTTGACAGTGAGCCTGCCGAGCTGGATGAGCTGAGACGTAAAAATCTTCAGATGCAGATAGAGGTAACCGCACTTAAAAAGGAGAAGGACCATCAGAGTGCCGAAAGGCTGACGGAGCTTGAAAAAGAGCTTTCCGAAAGTGAAGAAAAATACAGGAATCAGAAGGCCAGATGGGAAAATGAAAAAGCCAGCGTTGGTAAGCTTTCCGAGATAAGGGAGCAGATAGATGCGATAAATTCCCAGATCGAGATAGCCCAGCGTCAGGGAGACCTGGAGAAGGCCAGTGAACTGCAGTATGGTAAGCTTCCGGAATTAAAAAGATATCTCGAGATAGAGGAAGAAAAACAGAAGAATACAAATGCGACTATGGTACATGAGTCCGTAACGGATGATGAGATCGCAAAGATAGTTTCAAAATGGACAGGTATCCCTGTTGCCAAATTATCCGAAGGGGACAGGGAAAAGACCTTGAACCTGGATAAGGAGCTACACAAGAGAGTCATCGGCCAGAACGAAGCCGTGGAAAAGGTGACCGATGCGATCATAAGATCAAAGGCCGGAATAAAGGATCCCACAAAACCTATAGGCTCCTTCCTGTTTTTAGGACCTACCGGTGTCGGTAAAACAGAGCTGGCAAAGGCCCTGGCCGAAGCCTTGTTTGATGATGAAACCAACATGGTGAGGATCGATATGAGCGAATATATGGAGAAGTATTCCGTATCCCGTCTCATTGGAGCACCTCCCGGATATGTAGGTTATGATGAGGGCGGTCAGCTCACAGAAGCAGTCAGAAGAAAGCCCTACAGCGTTGTGCTTTTTGATGAGATAGAAAAGGCGCATCCCGATGTATTCAATGTACTGCTTCAGGTCCTGGATGACGGGCGTATAACCGATTCACAGGGACACACCGTGGACTTTAAAAATACTATTTTGATTATGACCAGTAACATCGGTTCAACCTATCTGTTAGACGGAGTGGACAATATGGGAGGCATATCTCTTGCAGCACGTTCAGGCGTGGAAGAGGAGCTTAGAAATCATTTCAGGCCGGAGTTTTTAAACAGACTTGATGAGACCATAATGTTCAGGCCGCTTACTCAGGCAGATATTGCTTCTATTATAGATCTGATCCTTAAGGATACCAACAGGAGGCTTGCCGATAAGGAAATCAAAATATCTCTTACGGAAGAGGCAAAGGACAATATAGCGGAAAATGCCTACGATGCAACCTTCGGAGCAAGGCCGTTAAAGCGTTATATGCAGAAAAACGTGGAAAACCTCTGCGCACGTCTTATTCTCTCAGGTCAATGCAATGAGGGAGATGAGATCGTGATAGATGCTAAAGACGGAGCACTAAGTGCATCCGTTACAACTTCATGATTTCTTAATAAACTACCCGGTCGATAATAGTGTTTTATTGACCGGGTTTATGTTATAATCTTTTTTGCTTTTTAAAAACACGATGGAGGAGTATATATGTGGACAAGAGCTTTGGTAAAACAGCACGGTCTTGAGAACTTTAAAAGAAATTATCTTAAAACCGTTATAGTAACGATACTACTTATGTTATGTCTCGGCAGTTCTATTTCATTTGCAAACATATCCGAGCTGAGGCAGGTGGTTTCACAGGGCGGAAGCTTTTTCTCCGGCAATGGGCAGGATATGGGCCGGCAGATGGAAGGCGTATTCGGAGTTGAGGGGTTCGGTGATTTCGAAAAGAACTTCGAGAAGGAATTCGGCCTGCTTCCGGGGTTTGAGAATATAGACGGGACGAATATTGTTGCCGCTTTTATCATTGCATTCATATTAATAATGCTGATAGTTTTTGTGGTATCCGAGGCGATAACGCTTTTTCTTCTGAATCCGCTAAGCATTGGATGCTACAGATTTCTTCTGGACAACCACAATACAAAAGCCGACATGAAACGTCTGGGGCATGGATTCTCGGTCAATTACGGCCGGACTGTTTTCACAATGTTTTTGAGAGATCTTTATCAGTTTCTGTGGTATCTCCTGTCTCTGGTGTTTGTATTTATTATAAGTATTGGGGTGTCTTTTATAGTATTCACAGTAAATCCCGCTATTATGGATAAAAACTCCATGATGGGCTTTCTTATCTTGTTTATGATCACACTCCCCCTGGCAATGCTTGGGCTAATACCCTTCTTTATCAAGAAGAATTATTCTTACAGACTGGTTCCCTATATTGTTGCGGATAATCCGGATATCAACGGTACAGAGGCCATATCACTTTCAAGAAAGCTTATGAACGGTAATAAATGGAAGACCTTTGTACTTGATCTCTCGTTTATAGGCTGGTATTTATTAAGTGGTCTTGCAACGCTTACGATCACGGCTGTCCTTTTCGGGGCAAATCTCTTTTTCCTGAACATTCTTACGGGAGCCTGGCTTGCAATACTTTTTGTAAATCCTTATAAGGTGAGCACTGATGCGGAGCTTTATCTCTGCATAAGATATAATATTGCAGGAGGTCAGCCTGCAGGCGGATCAAACGGCCCGTCAGAGAAAAACACAGTTGTTAATAATACTCCGGAAGGCGTAGCTGTGCCGGTAGTACCACCGGTAGATGCCGGAAGTGAACAGACAAACAACGGGGCGTTAAATCTGGATCTTAATCTTGATTCTACTGCTGTACCAAAGCAACAGGCTCCTGAAACTTTAGCCTCGACAGGTGAAATTGTAAAACCGGAGGAAGAAGTAACAGCGGATAGTGGCGAACCCGGAGCCAAGGCAGAAGAAGCTTCTGAAACAGATAATTCCGGGCAGGAAGCTTCGACAGCAGAAGCTATGGCATCTGATGAAATAAAAACAGAGGTTCCTGCAACAGAAGAAACGATGAACACATATACGTCACCGGCAGAGACAGTATCTGAAAATAATACGGAGCCTGTTGTAACAGAGAAAGAAACCGGTGCAGCTTACATAGCTCCTGCCGCAGAAGAAAAGCCTGGGGAAACAGCATTCGGTATGATAAAGGAGCCCGATGAGACAGAAAACGACGATAGCGTTATAGAAACCGTAAGCTCCGATGACGAGGGAATAGTAGAGAACGTACTGGACGCATCGAGCGAGAATAAAGACAACAAACATGACAACACTTATACAGGATCGGTTCTTTGACCGGGGTTAAATAACGGAGGTAAATATGGGTTATACAAAAGAAGATATTTTAAGGATGGTAGAGGAAGAGGACGTGGAGTTTATCCGTCTTCAGTTTGCGGATATATTCGGAACCCTGAAGAATCTGGCTATCACAAGGAATCGCCTGGAGAGGGCTCTGGACAATAAATGTATGTTCGATGCCTCACTGATAGACGGATTTGCAAGAGTAGAAGAATCCGATATGTATCTCCGTCCGGATCTTGATACCTTTGTTACCTTTCCCTGGAGGCCGCAGCAGGGCAAGGTTGCAAGATTTATCTGTGATATTTACCGCCCGGATGGCTCACGTTTTGAAGGGGATCCCAGATACGTGCTTCAGAAAGCGGTTGATAATGCGGCTAAAATGGGATACCAGTTCAATGTAGGTTTCTCCACCGAATTCTTCCTTTTTAATACCGATGAAAACGGGAATGCGACCATAGAGACCAATGAGAAGGCAGGCTTTTTCGATGTTGCACCTATCGATACGGGAGAAAATGCCAGAAGAGACATTATCATAAATCTTGAGGATATGGGCTTCGAGGTAGAGGCATCAAGACATGAAAAAGCACCGGCCCAGCACGAGGTTGATTTCAGATATTCGGAAGGCGTAAGGGCGGCAGACAGTAATCTTACCTTTAAATTTGCCGTAAAAACCATAGCCAAGAGGCATGGACTTCACGCAACATTTATGCCCAAACCCAAATACGGAGTTCCGGGCTCGGGAATGCACATGAACATGTCGCTTTCAAAGGACGGAAAGAATATATTCGGGTCTGACAGTGAAGAGGACGGACTTTCAAAGGAAGCGAAGTATTTTATCGGCGGTCTTATGAAGCATATAAATTCCATGACCGCAGTCCTGAATCCGATAGTAAATTCATATAAGAGACTGGTTCCGGGGCTTGAAGCCGCACCGGTATATCTTGCCTGGAGCTTTTCAAACAGGACACCTCTTATCAGAATTCCGGCTCTTGAAAAAGGCTCTGCACGCATAGAATTAAGAAGTCCGGATTCTGCTGCAAATCCCTACCTTGCACTTGCACTTTGTCTTGAGGCCGGTCTTGACGGAATTAAAAATAAGATAGAACCGCCCGCGGCCATAGAAGGAAACCTTTTTGAAATGACCGCAAGTGAACGGAAGGCTCTGGGTGTCGGTACTCTTCCCGGCAATTTGGGAAAGGCACTTGATGAAATGGAAAAGGATGATTTTGTAAGAGCTGTAATAGGAGAGGATATATACAATAAATTTGTTGAGGCGAAGAGAAAAGAATTTGCCGATTATACGGCACACGTTTCTGCCTGGGAAATAAACCATTATCTGGATCGAATTTAAGCATATTTTGATATATTATCTGATCCATTTGGCATTTTTCCGGAGAAAATTTCTTGACAAATATTATAGTTGGTTTTGCTAAGGACGCAGAAGCTAAGAGTATAAAAAATCTTATAGTGCGTTCAGGCTTTAATTGCATAGGTACGGCAAACAGCGGTTCTGAGATACTGTCTATGACTGACAATCTTCTGGACGGCATAATCGTCTGCGGATATAAGTTTCCGGATATGATGTACTCCGAGCTGTGCTCATATCTTGGAAATGATTTTGATGTGCTTCTTATCTCGGGAAGAGCAGGCCTTGCAAACGTTGACAGAAGCGGCATTATGTGTCTGGAGAGTCCCATAAAGGTAGGAGATCTTATAAACACATTGGGACTTATGGTGGAAAATGCCGACAGGAGACGCCGTAAGAGAAGAGAAAAGCCAAAGGTCAGATCTGAAGCCGATAAGGAGCTTATAACAAAGGCTAAGCTTTTGCTTATGGATCGAAATCATATGAGTGAGGAAGAGGCACATAAATATCTTCAGAAATGCTCGATGGATTCGGGTACGAACCTGATAGAATCCGCGCGAATGGTTATGAGCCTTATGAGTGAATAAAAGGAGCAGGATAAAATGAAATTTACAAAGATGCATGGCTGCGGAAATGATTATATATACGTTAATGGTTTCGAAGAGAAGGTTTCTGATAAGAGTAAGGCAGCAATAACCTTAAGTGACAGACATTTCGGGATTGGTTCGGATGGCATTATTTTTATAAAT
>JAILOD010000340.1 GCA_024691015.1 Lachnospiraceae bacterium | reverse complement strand
GTGAAAAAGCTTAAGGAACGTGGTATCGCGATTTCCATAGATGATTTCGGAACAGGGTACTCGTCACTTTCGCTTCTTCATAACATTGAGGCGGATGTCATAAAGATAGACAAGTCCTTCACGGATCTTGTTACAACTGACAGAAAATCCGCGATCCTGGTTGAGAGCATCATCGCGATAGCACATAAACTCAACATGGAGGTGATCGCTGAGGGGGTGGAAACAAAGGAGCAGGGACAGGCACTCATCAACATGGGATGCAACATCGCACAGGGGTACTATTACAGCAAACCGGTAGACTATCAGAGCACAACCGAAATATTAAAAAATACGGATTTTAAGCCGGTAACAGACTAACGATATTTATGGTAAAATAAAGGCTAAAGGATACATACAATTCCATTATAAAAGGTGAAGTCGATGAAAAGAAATTCAAATACAGTTCTTCCGCTTAAGATCGCAGCGGTATTTTCGCTGGCAGGGTTGTCCTTTTTATATTTTGCGTGGCCGTTCTTCCGCTTTATAGTGTATGCGGGGGAGAAGAAGTCGCCTGAGAGGAAGGTCAATCAGAAAAAATGGGGAGCACTGAAGCATACATCCTTAAACCATCCAAGGAACGGCTTCGAAGAGGAATATAATTTTACAAGGAACTGGTGTGAGAAGCAGCCAATGCAGAACTGGTATATTAATAGCAGGGACGGGCTGAATCTGCACGCATCCTATTATCCCGTGGAGGGGGCAAAGCGCTTTGTGATCCTCTGTCACGGGTATAAAGGAACCAGATTCGGGAGTGTCGCTCATATAGCAAGGTTTTTGAGAGAAGAAAAGTGCAGCCTGCTGTTTATAGATGAGCGGTGCTGCGGAGAGAGTGAAGGAACCTATATTACCTTTGGGGCAAGAGAACAGTATGATATCTTAGGGTGGGTCAGCCGTCTTAATGAAGAAAACACTGATAATCTGCCTATATATATTTACGGTCAGTCAATGGGGGCAACCTCGGCGCTTCTTTCTTCAGGCCATATTGAAGATGAATTTAAGCTTCCCAAAGAGGTGAAGGGTATCATTGCAGACTGCGGCTTCAGCTCTATGAAAAAGCAGCTACGAGACATCGCAACCGACTGGTTTCACCTTAACTGGATAGAGCTTTTGTTATTGAGAGTGGACCTGTTTTGCAGGCTGTTTGCAGGCTTTTCAATGAAGGAAACGGACACTGAAGAGGCACTTGGGAATAACACAAGGCCGATCCTCTATTTCCACGGAAGTGAGGACACCTATGTCAGACCGCAGAACACGGCGGTAAACTACGAGCGCACGAGGGCGCCAAAAGAAATGGTTATGATAAACAATGCCCGCCATTTGTGCTGCTCCTATGTGGAACCGGTGCTTTACAGAGAAAAGATAAGCGAATTTTTTGAAAAATACGATGGAACTAAATAAAAAACAAAAGACTGCGTCAAACGACGTGGTCTTTTTTTATATTGCAGAGCCGCCGAGAGGAAATATCAAACAGAAAAAGAGGAACTGTTTGATATCTTTCGGTCAGTTTTAATGCAAGTGTTCATTAAGTCGTTAAGGGTATAGCAATGCGGAAGATACTGTGTTAAAGTGCGTGCTGTTGAAAGAAATGAGTACAGAAAGGAAGTCCGAATGAGAAACGAGTATCCGCTTACGGCGGCACAGAACATGCATTATCAGTGGATAAGGGAGTACAAAACCCAGCAGGTTTCTGGAGTGAGCATTGTAGCTTCATTAAAGGCAGCACTTGATTTTGGCCTTTTAAAGAAATGCATCCAGCTGGAATTTGAACGTTACGGATGTATGAGACTGAGGTTTACCAAGCCCGATAAAGACGGAAAGATAACGCAGTATCTTGTAAAAAGGGATCCCAGAGATATCCCGTTAAAGGACCTTACGGGAATGAGCCTTAAAGAGGCGGATGACATTATGCAGGGGTGGGCATACGAAACCCTGGACGGTGATGACAGACCTATGTGTGACGTATATATGATGAAGCTTCCCGAAGGCTATAACGGCTTCTTCGTTCATATGGATCACAGGCTTATCGATTCCTGCGGACTTGTTGTTATGATAAACGATCTTATGAAGCTCTACACCCATTATCGTTTTGGGTCGGAATATCCCGATGATCTCGCCGATTTCGAATCGGTGCTTGACTCAGACCTTAAGAAGGCCGGGAATGAAAGACGCTTTGCAAAGGATAAGAAGTTCTGGGATGACCAGCTGGATCTTTTAGGAGAACCGTTATATTCGGACATTCAGGGCCCTAAGGTTTTAGAGGAGGCAAGAAAGAAGCATAAGAATCCCAAGCTCAGGTCTGCCGATATCGAGAGAGAAAAGCTCTTCGTACAGGTTAAGGATTATGTGCTTGAGAGTGAGCCCACAAAGTGGCTTATGGACTTTTGTATGAATCATCAGATATCTATGACAAACCTCCTGCTTCTGGGGATAAGAACCTACCTTTCAAAGGTGAATAACGGACAGGAAGACATCACGATAGAAAACTTTATATCCAGAAGATCCACCCACGATGAGTGGACCTCGGGAGGAAGCAGAACGATAATGTTTCCCTGCAGAACGGTTATAAGTCCCGACACGGAATTCCTTGCGGCAGCCTATGAGATACAGAGGGTTCAGAATCAGATATATATGCATTCGAATTACGACCCGGCGCTCATAAGAGAGGAGATGGAGAGACGGTATCACACTCCGAAGGATACAACCTATGAGAGCTGCTATCTTACATATCAGCCGATGCCGGTCAGAATGGACAATCCGTTCTTAAAGGATATACCGATGCACGCCAAATGGTTTGCGAACGGAGCAGCTACGAAGAAGATGTATTTAACGGTATCACATACGGAAAACGGCGGCACGGTCTTTTCATTCCATTATCAGACGGCAGCTCTTACAGAGAAGGATATGGAATTACTTTATTACTACCTGATGCGTATCCTGTTTAAGGGAATAGCAGAACCGGATATGACCATCGGAGAAATCATAGAAGCAGTTTAATAACACTTATAAAAACGGAGGAAAACAAAAATGGATAATAGACAGGAATTTATAGATATTGTGGCACAGTACAGCAATGTTTCCGCAGAGGAAATGACGGATGATATGAGATTCAGAGAGGACCTTGGATTTTCATCGCTTGATTTTATGTCCTTCTTAGGAGAGCTTGAAGATCAGTTTGACGTTGACATAGAGCAGGAGAGCGCACTTCAAGTCCATACGATCGGTGAGGCTCTGAAAATGCTTGAAGAATTACAGGAGGCATAAGATGAAGACAATA
>JAILOD010000339.1 GCA_024691015.1 Lachnospiraceae bacterium | reverse complement strand
TTTACAAAGATGCATGGCTGCGGAAATGATTATATATACGTTAATGGTTTCGAAGAGAAGGTTTCTGATAAGAGTAAGGCAGCAATAACCTTAAGTGACAGACATTTCGGGATTGGTTCGGATGGCATTATTTTTATAAATCCCTCAGACAAAGCCGATTTTGAAATGGAGATGTATAATGCTGACGGTTCCAGAGCCGAAATGTGCGGTAACGGAATACGATGTGTCGCAAAATATGTCTATGATAAAGGTCTAACCGATAAAACAAGGATAAGAGTAGAAACCCTTGCCGGCATAAAGGAGCTTGACCTGAAGGTTGAGAGCGGGAAGGTTAATGGCGTTACGGTAAATATGGGTGTGCCTGAACTGAGTGGGGCGAAAATACCGTCCACCTTTGAAGGGGATAAGGTAATTAATGAAGCACTTACTGTCGGTGATAAAGAATACAGAGTAACACTGGTAAATATGGGTAATCCTCATGCCATTGTTTATATGGAGGATATCGACAGTCTGGAAATAGAGAAGCTGGGACCTTTGTTTGAGAATCATAAGGTATTTCCAAAAAGGATCAATACCGAGTTTGTCGAGGTGATAGATAAGACTAAAGTAAAAATGCGTGTCTGGGAAAGAGGGGCAGGGGAAACCTGGGCCTGTGGAACAGGAGCTTCCGCGGTACTGGTGGCTTCGGTATTAAACAATAAAACGGAAAGGTCTGCGGTAGTGTCTCTTCGAGGAGGAGATCTTAGCATAACCTGGGATAAGGACAGCGGGGAGGTATTTATGACGGGGCCTGCCGAGATCGTATTTGACGGTGAAACAACAGAAAATTTTTAAGTTTTAATATAAGAAATTTAAGATAAGAAAGGAAAAACAAATGATCAAGATCAACCAAAACTATCTGAAACTCAGGGGCTCATATCTTTTTTCGAATATAGCGAAAAAGGTCAGTGCATTTACAGAGGCACATCCTGAGGCAAACATCATCCGACTGGGGATCGGTGATGTCACAAGACCTCTCACTCCCTCAATCATAAAGGCTATTCACGATGCTACCGATGAGATGGCGTCAGAGCAGACCTTCAAGGGATATGCTCCGGATCTGGGATATTCATTCTTAAGAGAGACCATTGCAAAGAACGATTATGAGGCAAGAGGCTGTGACATTGCAGCAGATGAAATATTCGTTTCCGATGGTGCAAAATGCGATTCCGGAAATATTCAGGAGATCTTTTCGGAGGACTCAAAGATTGCCGTATGCGATCCGGTATATCCCGTATATGTGGATACAAACGTAATGGCAGGAAGAACAGGAGTATTTGACGAAAAGACCGAGCAGTGGAGTGATGTAATATATATGCCCTGTACAGAAGCGACCGGTTTTGCACCCGAGCTTCCCGAAAAAACTCCTGATATCATTTATATCTGCTCGCCAAATAACCCTACCGGTTCAGCCATGAAAAAGGCCGATCTTCAGAAGTGGGTTGATTACGCAAACGAGAAAAAGGCTGTTATCATTTTTGATGCTGCTTACGAAGCATATATTTCCGAGGATGATGTACCTCATTCGATCTATGAGTGTAAAGGCGCACGTACCTGTGCGATAGAGATCCGTTCATTCTCAAAGAATGCGGGATTCACAGGTGTACGTCTGGGATTCACGGTTATACCCAAGGATCTTAAGGATGCTGACGGCAATTCGCTTCACGCTCTTTGGGCAAGAAGACATGGAACCAAGTATAACGGAGCACCCTATATCATTCAGAAGGCCGGAGAAGCAGTATATTCCGAACAGGGTAAGGCTGAGATCAGGGGTCTTGTTTCATATTATATGGAGAATGCAAAGATGATACTTGACGGCCTTAAGGAAGCGGGCTTTTCTGTAAGCGGAGGTGTGAATGCTCCCTACATCTGGCTGAAGACTCCGGATAATATGACAAGCTGGGAATTCTTTGATTATCTTCTTGAAAAGGTAAATATTGTCGGAACACCCGGATCGGGCTTCGGTCCTTCGGGTGAAGGATACTTCAGGCTGACAGCCTTCGGCAGCCACGAGAACACAAAAGCAGCTGTTGAAAGGATAAAGGGACTTAAGTAAGAGACGGGAAGGTCTAATCCCTACTTGAAGTTTACGTTCTACTTTGATACAATAATCGTTGCTGTTCAAATGAGAATATTTGAACAGCAACAAATTTTTTTATTTAGGATATGAAAGGAAACAATCATGAAAGCTACAAAAAGAGGAGTAATCATTTTCATCGTGCTCACTCTTGCCCTTCTGGCAGTTGCTATTTTCGGCATCACTGATCAGGTTAAGGGCGTGAGGGATATCCGTTTCGGTATTGATATCCGCGGCGGTGTAGAGGCTATCTTCAAGCCTGAGATCGATGGAAAACCCGAGGCGCAGGATCTTGAAAGCGCAAGACTGGTTAT
This sequence comes from Lachnospiraceae bacterium, assembly GCA_024691015.1. Taxonomy (GTDB): domain Bacteria; phylum Bacillota; class Clostridia; order Lachnospirales; family Lachnospiraceae; genus NK4A144. The sequence continues at coordinate 3,369 of JAILOD010000339.1, read as the reverse complement.
TGAGACACGTCTGGATAATGAGAACATCACCGACCGTGAGGTTACCATTGACAAGGAAGGCGGATATATTATCGTTCGTTTCCCCTGGAAATCCGACGAGACGGATTATGATCCGGAAGACGCTATTAAAGAGCTTGGAGAAATGGCCGAGCTTCAGTTCAGAGATCCCGATGGGAACGTAGTTGTAGAGGGAAAGGATGTTACAAGCGCATCGCCCGAAGCACAGAGAGAGGATAACGGTACAACAAGCTATGTTGTGGCTCTTACCTTTGATGATGCCGGTTCAAAGGCATTTGCAGAGGCAACCGGAAGACTTATCGGACAGCAGATCGGTATCTATATGGATGAGAATCTTATCTCAAATCCTGTAGTACAGACACAGATCACCGGCGGACAGGCTGTTATCACGGGAATGGCAGATTATGCCGAGGCTCAGGATCTTGCAAATAAGATCAATGCCGGTGCACTTCCCTTCTCACTCGAGACCAAGTCATTCAGCACGATATCGCCTTCACTCGGACAGAATGCTCTTCAGGTTATGATCTATGCAGCCTTTGTTGCATTCATCCTTGTATGCCTGTTTATGATAATCTTCTACAAGCTTCCCGGTGTGGTTGCCTGTATGACACTTTTATTCCAGATGCTCTTACAGCTTCTGGCAATCTCCATACCCCAGTTCACACTTACACTTCCCGGTATGGCAGGTATCATCCTTTCACTCGGTATGGCGGTTGATGCAAACATAATCATCGCAGAAAGAATATCCGAGGAATTAAAGAAGGGTGAGACAGTAAAGAGTGCTGTTGCAAACGGTTACAAGAGAGCGTTTACATCAGTCCTTGACGGTAACATCACAACGGCTATCGTTGCCATTGTTCTTATGATCTTCGGCTCCGGTACAATGCTTTCCTTCGGTTATACATTGCTTATCGGTGTTGTTGTTAACTGCTTTGTAGGTGTTAATGTATCACGTGCGGTTATCAAGTCGCTTCTTGAATATGCACCTCTTAACCATGAGAAATACTTCAAAGAGAAGAAGGATAAGAAGACCGTTGATTTCTTCGGAAAGAAAAAGATCTTCGGTATCGTTACCATAGTTATTGCTGTAATAGGTATCGCAGCTATTGCTCTTCGCGGAGTAAACATTGATACACAGTTTGTCGGTGGTACCGTTCTTCAGTATGATATATCAAACAGCGTGGCCATCGATGAAGAAAAGATCGGAACAGCAGTTTACAATGTTACGGGTCGTGCAGTTACTCCTCAGATCGCAAACGGTTATGTGGACGGAACAAATTCTCTGGTTCTTACTCTTGCAGGTAATAACGGTATCACGCCTGATGAGCAGAAGGAGATTTCTGCAGCTGTTGCAAAAGAGCTCGGTGTAGAAGAGATCAGTCCGGCACAGACCTATGCAGTTGAGCCTTATATAGGTGAGAAGGCAATGAGAAATGCCATCATCGCCATCATTGTTTCCTTTGTTTGTATACTTGCATACGTGGGCATCCGCTTCTCGGTTCTTTCGGGACTTTCGGCAGGTCTTACGGCTATCGTAGCTCTGCTCCATGACGTAGTGGTTGTGCTCTTCGTATTTGTACTTTTCGGGATACCCCTCGGAGACAGCTTTGTAGCTGTAGTGCTTACCATCATAGGTTACTCGATCAACGATACCATCGTTGTTTATGACAGGATCAGAGAGAATACGGATCAGAATCCCTCGGCTCCTCTTGTTGAGAGACTGAACCTTTCACTGACACAGGTGTTTGCTCGTTCGATGAACACATCTATTACAACAGCGATCTGTGTAATTGTAATACTTGTTGCATCGATACTGTTCAACATCTCATCAATTTACAGATTCTCTCTTCCTATGCTCTTCGGTATCTTAAGCGGTGCTTATTCTTCAATCTGCGTAGCATCGATACTCTGGGCAGTATGGAAAAAGGGTAAGGCATAATGCAGAAATATTTGTGGGTTATTTTTATATCAATGGTCCCTCTGATCGAACTCAGGGGGGCCTTGCCGGTTGCGATAGGCTTAGGGATCGACCTCCCTGTTGCCTTCGCTATCTGCATAATAGGAAATATGATTCCCGTACCCTTTATCTTTCTTTTTGCGAGAAAGGTTCTGGAGTGGGGAAAGGATAAAAAGATCATCGGCAGGTTTTTTACATTCTGTCTGGAAAAAGGAGAGAAGGGCGGCAGGAAGCTTGAAGAAAAAGCAGGCCGGGGCCTTTATTGGGCGCTTCTCCTTTTTGTGGGTATACCTCTACCCGGAACGGGAGCCTGGACCGGAACACTTGCCGCAAGCATACTGGATATGGACTTTAAGAAAAGCGTTGTTGCTGTTCTCCTGGGTGTACTGCTTGCCAGCATCATAGTAGGAATTGTTTCATACGGTGCTTTCGGAATAGTGAAAGCCATCTGACGCGTTTTATGGGAGGATATATGCCAAAAGATCCCGTAATGCTTCTAAGCTACGTAAATCTTAAACTCAGGGATGCTTATTCATCTCTTAATGATCTCTGTCTCTCGGAGAATGTCTCCGAGGAAGAGATCAGATCTAAACTGGAATCCATCGGTTACAAATATAATAGTGAACTCAATCAGTTTAAGTGAGGTCATTTAATTCAATATGGATCTGTTCGAATATGCGAGAACAAATAAACTGAAAAGCGAGTCTCCCTTAGCTTCAAGGATGAGACCCGAAAAGCTTGAAGAGATCGTTGGCCAGAAACACATCATAGGTCCCGACAAGCTTCTTTATCGAGCCATAAAGGCAGACAAGCTCTCGTCCATTGTTCTTTACGGGCCGCCCGGCGTGGGGAAGACTACAATAGCGCAGGTTATTGCCAAGACCACAAGGGCGAACTTCAAGCAGCTTTCAGCAACTTCCTCAGGTAAGAAGGATATGGAGGAGGCAATAGTTGAGGCTAAAAATATTATGGGGATGCATGGCAACAAGACCATCCTTTTTATAGACGAGATACATCGTTTTAATAAGGGGCAGCAGGATTTTCTTCTGCCTTATGTAGAGGACGGGACGATAATACTTATTGGGGCAACGACGGAGAATCCGTACTTTGAGGTAAATTCTGCCCTGTTATCAAGGTCAATGATCTTTGAGCTGAAAAAGCTGTCGGTGGATGATATAAAAGAGCTTCTTAACAGAGCTGTAACAGATAATGAAAAAGGCGCCGGAAGCTTTAATGCCGTTGCTGATGAGGATGCAATAGATTTTATCGCAAATTTCTGTGATGGAGATGCAAGATCGGCCTTAAACGCCATTGAGCTTGCAGTTATGACTACGCCCAAAGCTGATGACGGTCACATTCATATAACCCTGGAGGTTGCTGCGGAATGCATACAG
>JAILOD010000294.1 GCA_024691015.1 Lachnospiraceae bacterium | reverse complement strand
TCTTGGGTTTATCGTGGTTATGGATAAAAAGTTCAACTGGTTTGAGAGAAAACCGAAACAGACCGATATTCAGGCTGAAACAATATAATAGTGTTATGAAGATAAGTTTAAAATGATAAAACAGGAGGAATTGATATGGCGGAAGAGAAACAGGGGATATTCAGGGAAAAAGCGCTTGAGCGGATCTCGTCTCCCGAAAACCTTACGGAATATCTGAAGGTTACAAATCCGGGTATATGGATTGTACTTATTTCGATCGTGGTCCTGCTTCTGGGTATTCTGATATGGTCCATGACAGGCAGACTGGAGACCCTGTCTGAGGGAAAGGCAGTTGTAAATGATGGAACGGCACATATCGTCGTTACGGGAAGCCAGAGCAATGAGATAACTTCGGACATGTCCGTACGTATAGAGTCGGAAGTTTACGATATATCCATCATCGAAACCGATGAATACGGCAGAAGTACGGCCTATGCACCGGTTCCGCTGCCGGATGGTGTTTATGACGTGGATATAATCACGGAAAGCATACATCCCATATCATTTCTTTTAAAAAATTAGTTTTTGATGAGCGGAGAGTAATGTTCTATGAGCATAAATAAACACAAAATCAAATCGCCGGTCAGAAAGGGAGAAGCAAAGGTTCCGGTCATAATGCAGCTTGAGGAACTGGAGTGCGGAGCGGCATCCTTGTCAATGATCTTAGCTTATTACGGAAAATGGATACCTCTTGAACAGGTAAGACAGGACTGCGGAGTATCCAGGGATGGTTCGACCGCCAAAAATCTGGTTCTTGCCGCAAGAAACTACGGCCTGAAGACAAAGGCCTTCAAGCGTTCACCCGAAGTAGTAAAGGAGCTTGGCGTATATCCCTGTATAATTCATTGGAATTTCAATCACTTTGTTGTTCTGGACGGCTTTCGTGGCAAGCAGGTCTGTATAAACGATCCGGCCAGAGGCTATGTAAAGGTTTCCGAAGAGGAGTTTGATGAGTCCTTTACGGGAGTTACCCTTGAAATGGAACCCGGAGAGGATTTTGAGCCATCCGGGAAAAAGAAGAGCACGGTTGACTTCGCGAAGAAAAGGCTTGCAGGAGCAGGTGCTGCCGTTGCTTTTGTAATGATCATGACGGTCATTTCATCGCTTTTCGGAATATTTAACCCCATAATGACCAGGATATTTATGGACAGACTTCTTACGGATATAAATCCGCACTGGCTGAATCCGTTTATCGGTGCAATGATAATCCTGGCGCTGATACAGATACTGGTTGAATGGCTGAATACCATCTACAGCAGGAAGATAAACGGTAAGATGGCAATAATCGGAAGCACAACCTATATGTGGAAGGTCTTAAGCATGCCGATGGAGTTCTTCTCGCAGCGTATGTCGGGAGATATCCAGTCACGACGAAGAACCAATGAATCGATAGCAACTACCATGGTCGGAACCTTTGCGCCGCTTCTTTTGAACACCATAATGATGGTTTTCTATCTGGTCCTTATGTTAAGACAGAATTCGATCCTGACGATGATAGGCTTCGGAACACTTCTAATAAATATTTTCATGTCCCGGATCATTTCTGATAAGCGTATAAACGTAACCCGTGTGTATATGAGAGACAGTGCCAAGCTTGAGGCAACGAAGGTGTCCGGCATCCAGATGATCGAGACCATAAAGTCCAGCGGGGCTGAGAAAGGCTTCTTTGAAAAATGGGCCGGCTATCAGGCGTCCGTTAACGCACAGGAGGTCAAATCACAGAAGATCGATCTGTATCTCGGGTCAATACCTCAGTTTTTTGCCGGTTTTGCAAATAATGCGGTTCTTATAATCGGAGTGCTCTTCATTATGAAGGGGCATTATACGCTTGGTGCACTGCAGATGTTCCAGGGTTTCATGTCAGCATTTCTGGCACCTGCGATGACGCTTATCACAGCGGGACAGACCCTGCAGGAGATGCGAACGGATATGGAGCGTATAGAGGACGTTATGCAATATCCTTCGGATCCCAATGTGGTAAACGAGAACGCTGTCATTAAGCTGCAGAACAAATTAAGCGGTGATATAGAGATAAAGAATGTTTCTTTCGGATACGCCCGTCTTTCGGATCCTCTCATCAGCAATTTCTCGATGAAGATTAAACCCGGCAGCAAGGTTGCTTTTGTAGGCTCCTCCGGCTGCGGAAAATCCACGATATCCAAACTGATATCTGGACTGTATTCACCCTGGAGCGGAGAGATATTATTTGATGGAAAACCCAGAAGTGATTATGACAGAAGCATTATGACCGGTTCGATTGCCGTTGTAGATCAGGATATAACCATCTTCGAAGGAACGATCGCTCAGAATATCCGTATGTGGGATGAGTCGATAAAGGATTTCGAGGTCATTCTGGCAGCAAAGGATGCACAGATCTATAACGATATACTTGCCAGAGAAGACGGCTTTAACAGCACTCTTTTCGATGGCGGACAGGACCTTTCGGGAGGGCAGCGGCAGAGAATGGAAATAGCCCGTGTACTTGCGATGGATCCGTCGATAATCATTCTGGATGAGGCAACTTCCGCACTGGATGCACAGACCGAATTTGATGTTGTAAAAGCTATTTCGGACAGGGGTATTACCTGTATAGTTATCGCACACAGGCTTTCCACTATCCGTGATTGCGATGAAATAGTTGTATTGAACAAGGGACAGGTTGTGGAGCGCGGTACACACAGTGAGCTTATGGAGCTTAACGGCTATTATACCGAACTTATCACAAGTGAGTAGGAGGAACAGCTTTGGGTTGGTTTGAAAAGCAGATAGAACAGAGAACGGATCTCGATCAGCAGCTGTTCGAGGATTCGCTTATAAGGGTTGCCGGGGTGGTGCTTGGTCATCATGTTGCACAGCGCATAAGCGATGACAGGATCGTCACCAAACAGACTATGGACGATCTTTTAAAGTATTATCATTTGAAGCCCGTCGAAATCCCGGAAAAGATAAAGGATCCCGATGAACAGATGGATTACTGTCTGAGACCTCACGGAATCTTAAGCCGCAGGGTGACGCTTCAGGAAAAATGGTATACGGATGCGTATGGCCCGATGATCGCATATAAAAAAGACAGTAATGAACCGGTCTGTCTTCTTCCCGATAAGTTTTTCGGGTATTACTATTACGACAGGGAAGAGGGGAAAACAGTAAGGATAAACAGAAAAACTGAGGCAGGCTTTGATCCGAACGCATACTGCTTTTACAGACCGCTTCCTCAGAAAAAACTGAAGATACCGGATCTTCTTCTGTATATGAAGCAGTGTATTTCAGTGAATGACTTCATACTTTTGTTTGGGGCAATGGGAGTTGTAACTCTGGTCGGCCTTATAATGCCAAAGCTTATGAAGGCGCTGACGGGATATGTGGTATCCTCAAGAAGCCTGAGTATGTTTATCGGAACGGCTATCTGTATCCTTACCACATCAATATCAGTGCAGTTGTTTTCATCCATATATTCGCTGATAAGCTCAAGGCTGAACACCAAGATATCACTGGGAGTCGAGTCTGCGATGATGATGAGGCTTATGAGCCTTCCTACATCGTTTTTCAGACAATACAGCTGCGGTGAACTTTCAAGCCGTTCATCCTCGGTCAACAGTTTATGCTCGCTGCTTTTCGGCTTTATCATTGGAGGAGGCCTCGGGTCACTGGCATCGCTTCTCTATATAGGACAGATCTTTTCATTTGCAAGGCAGCTCGTGATACCGTCTATAGTTATCATTCTGATAACGGTGGTCACATCTACGCTGATCTCTGCTTTACAGATCGTTATAAGTAAAAAACAGATGGAGATCGATGCGAAGGAATCCGGAATGAGCTATGCCATGCTGAACGGTATCCAGAAGATAAAGCTTTCCGGTGCAGAGAAGCGCTTCTTTTCACGCTGGCTGGATGTATACGCTCAAAGTGCATCCCTTACCTATTCACCGCCCATGTTCATTCGCATCAATACGGTAATAATGACGGCGATCAGCCTGTTTTCAAATATTGTTCTGTATTATATCGCAGTAAAAAGCCATATAGGCCAGTCGAATTATTATGCTTTTACGGCATCCTACGGAATGGTTATGGGAGCGTTTTCGACGCTGGCGGGAATGGCACTGAATATCGGCCGTATAAAGCCCGTGATGGAACTTGCCGAGCCTTTTCTCGAGGCTGAGCCCGAGGCGAGCGCCAACCGTGAGATAGTAAGCAAGCTTCTCGGGAACATTGCTATGAATAACGTAAGCTTCAGATATAATAAGAATATGCCCTACGTTGTTAAAGACCTCTCCTTAAAGATAAAAGCAGGAGAATATGTGGCGATCGTCGGAAAGACCGGCTGCGGAAAATCCACTCTTATAAGGCTTCTGCTGGGCTTTGAAAAGCCGGAGAAGGGCGTTGTTTATTATGACGGAAAGGATATAAAACGCCTGGATCTTCCCTCACTCAGAAGAAAGATCGGCACTGTTATGCAAAACGGCGGCCTGTTCCAGGGGGATATTTATTCCAATATCGTTATAACTGCACCGCAGCTGACTCTTCAGGATGCCTGGGAGGCTGCGGAGATCGCCGGCATTGCGGATGATATAAGAGATATGCCGATGGGTATGAACACCCTGATCAGCGAGGGACAGGGCGGGATCAGCGGCGGTCAGAAACAGAGGCTTATGATAGCCAGAGCAGTTGCACCAAAGCCCAGGATTCTGATCTTTGACGAGGCTACAAGTGCGCTTGACAACAAGACGCAGAAGGCGGTCAGTGAAGCTCTGGATAAAATGGGCTGCACAAGGATAGTCGTTGCGCACCGTTTGTCCACCATACGTCATTGTGACCGCATCCTGGTATTTGATCAGGGCAGTATCATTGAAGAGGGAACCTACGATGAGCTTATAAGCAAGGGAGGATTTTTTGCTTCATTGGTAGAACGTCAGAGAACGGATGCAGGTTAATAATTAAGTGTTGCCGATCGGAGATGCACTTAAAAAAGAATGTCGGGATATTCTTTCGAATAGGAAATAAAACAGGAAATAAAACGATGACAACACAGTCACATTTCTTTTGATGTGTCGTATATATATACAGCGAGATTTAAAACAGGGAACGGGTACGTTGTTGTAAAAAAACGGATGAAACGGCCTATACATATCACGTTATCTGTGAAGAATAATGGAGGTTTTTATGAGATTTGATACCGCCGGGGAATATG
>JAILOD010000287.1 GCA_024691015.1 Lachnospiraceae bacterium | reverse complement strand
TTGAAAATAAGAATCAGAGAAGTTACGGTTCAAATCAAGGACCGAGAGACAATAACGGCAATAACGGAAACAATCGCGGAAGAAACAGTGGTTTTTCTACAAGACCTCAGGGCTTTGGCGGCGGTAAGGATGAAGATGATTCAAGGCCTGTTTCCCATTCCAGAGATCCCAAAAAGAGGAATACCACACCTGAAATTGCTGAGTCGATGAAGCAGCAGAGTAATCGCAGAAACGACAAGAGCAAGGACAGAGAAAAAGCAAATAAGCGCTTCCAGGATTATGATGAAGTGCAGATCGGCAAGAAGGGTAAGTCTAAAGATCCTAATCGTGCCGGAGCATTCCGTAAACCCGAACCTGTTAAAGTCGTTGCCGAAGAAGATGTGATCAAGACAATTTCAATTCCTGATGTGCTTACTATTCAGGAACTCGCCGACAAGATGAAGGTTAAGGGCGGAGAAATTGTTAAGAAGCTTTTCCTTGCCGGAAAGATCTGTTCTTTGAACTCCGACATCACATTCGAAGAGGCAGAAAATATTGCAATTGATTATGAGATAATTGCAGAACATGAAGAAAAAGTTGATATGGTTGCCGAGCTTCTTAAGGAAGATGAAGAAGATGAAAGCAAAATGGTTAAACGTCCTCCCGTTGTCTGCGTAATGGGTCACGTTGACCATGGTAAGACATCTCTTCTTGATGCGATCAGAACAACAAATGTTACATCGAGAGAAGCCGGCGGTATTACCCAGCACATCGGTGCATATATGGTAGAGATCAACGGACAAAAGATCACTTTCCTTGATACTCCCGGACACGAAGCTTTTACAGCTATGCGTATGCGTGGAGCAAATTCTACGGATATTGCGGTTCTGGTTGTAGCTGCGGATGACGGTGTAATGCCTCAGACAATTGAAGCTATAAACCATGCGAAAGCAGCAGGTGTTGAGATCATAGTTGCAGTTAATAAGATCGATAAACCTACAGCAAATATAGAAAGAGTTAAGAGAGAACTTACAGAATACGGACTTGTATCTGAAGAATGGGGAGGAAGTACAACTTTCGTTCCCGTTTCCGCTAAGACTCATGAAGGTATAGAACAACTTCTTGAAATGATCATCCTTACTTCCGATGTGCTCGAGTTAAAGGCAAATCCGGATCGTATGGCTCGTGGTCTGGTTGTGGAAGCGCAGCTTGATAAAGGACGTGGTCCCGTTGCAACAGTACTTGTACAGAAAGGTACTCTTAAGATCGGTGACAATGTTGTTATCGGTTCCGCTATGGGTAAAGTTCGTGCTCTTATAAATGATAAGCACGAAAAAGTTAAAGCAGCCACACCTTCAATGCCCGTTGAGATCCTCGGACTTAATGCAGTTCCCGACGCAGGCGAGGTCGTTGTTGCCACAAGCAGTGAAAAAGAAGCAAAGGCTATTGCCAATGCATATATTGCTCAGAACAAAGAAAAACTCATTGCAGAAACAAAGGCCAAGCTTTCACTTGACGGTTTGTTCTCACAGATTCAGGCAGGTAATATCAAAGAGCTTAACGTTATCGTTAAGGCTGATGTACAAGGCTCCGTTGAAGCTATCAAACAATCTTTGTTGAAGCTTTCCAATGAAGAAGTTGCTGTTCGTATAATTCATAGCGGTGTAGGTGCCGTAAATGAGTCGGATGCAACTCTTGCAGGTGCATCAAATGCGATCATCATTGCATTTAACGTAAAGGCTGACAACACTGCCAAGGATATTTGTGACAGAGAAAAGATCGATCTCAGAAACTACAGCGTAATCTATGATGCGATCGATGATGTTGAATCTGCAATGAAGGGTATGCTTGATCCTATATTTGAGGAACAGGTCATCGCTCATGCTGAAGTTCGTCAGACCTTTAAGGCTTCAGGCGTCGGAACGATTGCAGGATCATTTGTACTTGACGGTAAGATCATTCGCGGATGCCAGGCAAGGATCTCTCGTGGCGGTGAACAGATATTCGAAGGCAATCTTGCATCCTTGAAGCGCTTTAAGGATGATGTTAAAGAAGTTAATGCAGGATATGAATGCGGACTTGTTTTCGAAAAGTTCAGCGATCTCCTTGAAGGGGATCAGATCGAGCTTTATCAGATGGTAGAGGTACCCAGAAAATGAGAAAAAACAGCATTAAAAATATTCGTGTAAGTCAGGAAGTGCTTCGTGAACTTTCTGTAATCATACGCGATGAGGTCCATGATCCCAGGATCGATCCTTTTACAAGCATTGTTGATGTTTACGTTGCACCTGACCTTAAAACCTGTAAGGTATGGGTCAGCGTACTCGGCGGTGAAGAATCGAAGAAGGATACTCTTAAAGGTTTAAATTCTGCTGCAGGTTTTATAAGAGGAAAACTTGCCCATGCGATGAACATGAGAAATACCCCGGAGCTTACCTTTGTTGTGGATCAGACCATAGAATACGGCGTAAACATGTCGAAGAAGATCGATGATGTTATGGCTGCTATGCCCAAAAGAGACGAAGAGCCGGAAGAATAAGGCTTTGAGAAACGAAAAGAGGACAATGGTTAACGGAATTATAAACATTTATAAAGAAGAGGGTTTTACGTCGCACGATGTTGTTGCAAAACTTAGAGGAATACTTCACTTTAAGCACATCGGTCACACAGGGACCCTCGATCCTATGGCTACAGGCGTTCTTCCTGTTTGCATAGGCTCTGCCACAAAGCTGTGTGATATGGAAACGGCAAAAACCAAAATTTATGAAGCGGTCATTCTTTTTGGAACGGCTACAGATACTGAAGACATAACGGGAAAGGTTATTAAGACCCTTCCCGTTAGTTGCGATGAAGAAGGATTAAAAGAAGCCTTTAAAAAGTATACAGGTGATATTCTTCAGATGCCGCCCATGTATTCAGCCATAAAACTTGACGGAAAAAAACTATATGAGATCGCAAGAGCAGGTAAAACCGCCGATGTTCCGAAAAGGCCGGTTACCGTTCACAGTATAGAACTGTTGGATTGCGAAAAGAATGATGAAGGATTCTTAAAAGAGGCCAGGATCAAGGTTACCTGCGGAAAAGGGACCTATATCAGAAGCCTTTGCAGAGATCTGGGAGAAGAAGTCGGAAGTTGCGCCTGTATGAAAGAACTAACAAGACTTA
>JAILOD010000269.1 GCA_024691015.1 Lachnospiraceae bacterium | reverse complement strand
AAGACCGCAAAGCCGCCTATATATATGATCAATTTAAACAGCGTAAGAAAGCTGTAGACGGATTTTATTAATCCGTTCATATACCGTATACCTTAATGTATTCTTCAAACCGGTCCTCTGCCCTGTAATCCCCGGCACGCTTCATGCAGGCCTCACGGCTGTATTTCGTGCCATTTGCGGCAATAATCTTCCCGAATGCCTCATAAGATGCACTGACATCGCCTGTTTTAACTACCACGCCGACATCGTCGTTTAAGGACTCACTGCTCCCACCCGCATCATAGGTAATTACCGGTGTACCGCAGGATAAGGCCTCTATATTGGTGGTCGGAAATGTATCCTCGTAGGTCAGATTCATAAACACATCCGCAAGCGAGTACCACCCGGCCATTTCCTTTACGGAATCCGTCTTTACTATCCCGATTATATTTGCCGGAAGGAGCTTTTTCTGTTTTTCCTTAAGGCCTATCATAACTATGGCTGTATCCTCATCTGTGATCGAGGCAAGCTTTATAAAATCGTTCAGGCCTTTTCGCTCTCTCCAGGGATTAGCCACTCCGAGGATTACCTTTTTACCCTCAAGGGAATATCTTTTCCTTATATCGGATGTGTCTGTCGGTGAAAAAACTTCCCGGTCTATACCCGTAGGTATTACCACTGTTTCATACTCCTTCAGAAAGGATTCACCAACCCTGTCCTTCAGATAGTTACTGGGCGTCACCAGCTTCATATTGTTAAATCCGGTGAACAGACTCTTCTTCAGTCTGTAATTCTTATCGGAGCCATCCATCAGATAGCTTGCCGGATACTGTCTTAACTGGGGACAATGATCACAGCCGCTCTTCCATTTATCACAGGAAACATATTGAAAATGCGTGCAATGCCCGGTGAAGCTCCAGCAGTCATGCAGGGTCCAGATCACCCTTCGCCCGCTGCTTTTTAAATATTCAAAAAGAAGCTTATAATTCAGATAATATCCATGCACATTATGAACATGGATCAGTTCGGGATCGTATTCTTCTATCTTTTTTATGAGCTTTTTTGTAACAGCCTTAGAATAAAGACCATGCCTGTCCGTTATCCGGCTTTTGATCCCATGTATATATACGTCCGTATCGGAACCTATTCTGTATGTATTTAACGAAGCCGGTGCACTGAAGCGCCCGTAACAGCACAGACTGTCCACCCCGTGCGCCTTAAGCCGGTCCATTATCCCGGCTATTATCCTGCCGGTACTTCCGACACCGCAAATGCTGTTAATGAATAGAACTCTTTTTATCTCACTCATCCCAAGATCAAATCTATGACCCTCTTCTGCCCCTTGGCAAATTCGCGGGTCAGCTCAAGATTTCTCATTTCCCTTCTGACATTCGGTGTATCCGCCAGCCATTGTATGGTCTTGATTATGGTTATGGCATCGGTATTCTTTCCGAGGCCAAGATTTATAAACCCGTTGTGGATACCGGCAAAAACATGCTCCGCCTCTCTTTCATTCTGTGAAAGAACTATGGCCGGAACACCCTGGCTTGCAAGCTCGTATATGGTCCTGCCCTGACTTGTAACTGCTATGTCTGCCTCTCTCATATATTCACTGACACGCTTTACATCGTTATGCACAAAGATGTTTTTCTCCGGAATATCTACAACCTTATCCTTGTGAACATACCCGAGACCCGTAATAAAATGAAACTGTGTATTTTTCATCTTATCGTGCAGGACCTGGCATATTTCATATAATCTCATTGTAAGATCGGATGGATCCGAGCCTCCGAACATTATCATTATATTCCGGCACTGCTCCGAAAACTCCTTGGGAGAACTTTCCAGAAATTCATCCCTTATAAAATAATAATCAGAGCCCTCATAAACATTGGACAGCTTATTCGGATGATTCTCATAAAGAGCATTGATGACCACATCTGCTCCCCTTGCTCCTTCGCCCTCATCCTCAAAGTTCACGATCCTGTCCGTGTACTTTCTTTCCATGTTTATAAAATCAATCTTTGTATCCAACAGATCGTTTACGACAATATCCGGTTTGTAATCCTTAAGAACCTCTTCGAATTCCCCATCATCTGCCACCACCTTGTAGGGGAAGAACGAGCTTTCCAGCTTTTCTATACCCACATCACTTTCGGAATAGGTAACAAAGAGGAAATCGTTTCCTATGAGCTTATATGCCAGAGTAAGACATCTGTAAATGTGTCCTGTCCCCAGTATTCTTCTTCCCTCCACACAGAAGAGGATCTTTTTTCTTTTAAGGATAGCCTCTGCGGTGATCCAGTCTTCATCGGTGTCTATATCCACGGCCTCCGTGGGCAGTGTCTCGTAAACGGAGATCTTCTCTCCGATCCTTGTATTCTCTTTTACGGCTTCACGCTTTGAAATTACAAAGCCGCCCGTTTCAAGATAGTTGGGAGGAAGGAGCTGTGAATTGAGCCTTTCCTTATAGTTTTTGACTATCTCACCCTTATCATTCCTTCCCCAGGAAAGATGGGGCTTGTTAACTACGCTTATAACGGTATCGTATCCCCCGTCTATCGCATACCTTACGGCCTTCTTCAGGGTATCGGCCTTTAGAGTGGGACTGGTTGCCTGCATGGTTATCACATAATCGTATTTTATCCCATGCTCCTCTTCCATTCTTACTACCGCATCATAAATTACCGGGTCCAAGGTCACGTGGTCGGCTGAAAGGTTTTCTCCTCTTATCACAACCTCACTGCAATGACCGGTTACCACGGCCCTTAACTCCTCATCATCCGTGGAAACAACCACATCTGTATCGTAATCATCCGAAAGGGTCGCCGCATTATCCAGCGAATATCTGATAAGCGGTTTGTTGCACATCAGTCTGATATTCTTTCTGGGTATTCTTTTTGAACCGCCTCTTGCGGGTATTACTACGATGATCTTCATGTGTTTTATCCTTGTGGTTTCAGTTTTTTCTTAATTATTCCGATAAAGGCCATTATATCACGTATTTTTATTATTGCCAAAACTGCAGCCAGTGCGATCAGCACCAGATACCTTACGAGTATCCTTTCGTATAAAAGCATCAACAAAAGTCCTGCCGCAATGGTTATACACATCAGCACAAAGTATTTAAGATCCGCATAGATCTTTTTCTTCATTATGACTCTCGTGCAGAACAGATGCAAAAGCATCAGGATAAAATATCCGGCAAGCGTTGTATACGCAGCCGCAATGTATCCGTAACGGGCGATAAACACGAAATTCAGTCCCCAGTTAATAAAGGCTGCTATTATGGAATTCACGGCGATAAGCCAGGTCTTTTTATAGAAGAGCTCCACATTGACATAGTTGGTATAAAAATACTGACAAAGTGTTCCGAGTGCCACCGGAGGAACCACCCACATACACTCCCAATACGATGGCGCATAGAGGATCTTTACAGCAAGAGGAGCCATTCCGACAAACAGGAGCGTAAGTATACATCCCCATTCCATCAGCAGCTTATTCTTTTCGCCAATGGCCTCATATTCCTCCTTGTCCAGTTTTTCGTTAAACCAGGGGAGCCATGCATTGCCGATGGCATTGGTTATGAACATAAGCAGTGTTCCTATCGTATAGCCCGAGGTATAAAGCCCGACATCGGAATAGGTACACATGTTGGCTATCATCGTCGTGTCCATTCTGGCCAGAAGAATGAGTGCCAGACCATGAGGAATCATCGGAAGACCGATCTTTAAGGCATATATCCAGTACTCCTTTTTAAAAAAGGTTTTCCCCTTCTTCAGAATATTAAAATAACACCACAGTCCGACTATGAGCTGCGGGATAACCGTTCCCAGTATCTTGGCAAAGCCCCTGTCTTCTTTCATTATCAGAAGAAGCGCAACGGAAAGTATCACGGTTGAGATCGTGATCACAAGCGATATAGCTATATTCTCTTTGTAGCGGTATTCAAACCTGTATTTATATTGCTGATAGTCTATTGAAGGGTAGATCGTAAGAAGAAAGAACATCAGAAATATGATGAACCTGGTGAAGCCCAGCATTCCCTCTGCCGGACAGATAAGCATAACAAGGACGAGCACGACCATCCCGAACAGACTTGAAAGTGTCTGTATAGAAGACATGTATGCATCGAACTCGTCTTTGAAATCGATCTTTGCCCTACCCACACTGTAGATAAGACAAAGACAGGTGACCACCGTAATGATGGTCACATAGTTATTAAAATTATTTGCATAACCGGTTTCTGCGGTTGTTAATAACCTTGTGTATATCGGTGCGGTAATAATACCAACTGCGCGAATTAGCACATTGGAGATCACATACCAGAAACCCGATTTTACCGCTTTTGAACCATTGTTTTCTTCCATTTATCAGATAAGCATATCCTTTGTGATTATAGTGTCTTCAGGTATGTCCACGGCTGCAGCCCGCCCAAGTACGGAGCTCATATCGGAAGGAGATATCCCGACACCCGGACGCTTAAATGTAAGCATATCGGCTGTAATGATGGTAAGCTTCCTTATATCTGTCCGGGTCACTATGGAGCGTCTTGCATTTTTTCTGGCCACACTTTCACTCTCCAGACATACAAGATCACCGCTTCCCGAGATGGTCTGAATATTCTCTATATTTTCAATTATTCTCTTCGCATCCCTCGGGTCCATTGCATGATAATGGTCGTTTCCCTTAAGGGTCTTATCCAGGGTAAAATGCTTTTCCACAACCGTTGCTCCAAGATTGAATGCCGTATTTATCACCCTGCAATCCTCGGTAGGCTTGGTATGATCAGAATATCCCGTAATACAATACGGATAGGTTTCTTTCAGACTTTTTATCTTCAGAAGATTGGCATGCTCCAAAGGTGTCGGATATTCAAGCACACAATGCAACAGAACAAGCGGTTGATGATTAACCTTCCTGATGGTGGAAACAGCCCTGTCTATTTCCTGCTTGTTTGAAGCTCCGACAGACAGCAGAATGGGCTTGTTCTTTTTTGCCTGATATTCGATAAACGGCAGATTTGAAAGATCCGAAGATGATATCTTATATACATCCATTATCTTATCCAGATAATCTGCAGATTCAAAATCAAATGCCGTAGACAGAAAATCAATATCTATCTTTTCGCAATATACTTTTATCTCTTTATATTCCTTCTCTCCAAAAGAATCAAATTTTTTGAATAATTCATATTGCGACTCTGTAGGTTCTTCCCTTCTGTCCCAATACGAAGGTGAATCCTTCGCAGCAAGGGTTTCCGCTTTATAGGTCTGAAACTTTACCGCATGAATACCGGCATTCCTGGCTGCAAGGCACATTTTCTTTGCTGCCTCCATCGGAGATATGCCATCCTTAGCGGCAATATCATAATAGTTTACTCCTATCTCCGCGATCAGGGTGAATTTTCCTTCGGTTATTCTTTTGACGAGATTTCCTGCCATTTCACATACCCCTTTTCAAACATATTCAGAAGACCGGTGAGCATTTCCCTGTATTCGTCATCTTCTTCACGCTTTCCGGAAAAAATGTCCTCCGCTCCGTCCATAAGCTCAAAAATCTTAACTTCGCTTCCCGCTTCCTTTACGGCCTCTATATATGAGGCAGCGGATTTTATATTATCAACCTCTCCGAACTCTCTTATCGCTTCGGGTAATTCTTCGAAGGAATGTATCCTCCTGATACCTTCTATCAGACCGAACGGCACGTCTCCGAAGATTATGGACCGCTTCCCGAGAAGTGCCGCTTCATATGCGGCTGTTCCGGTTATGGTAACCACTCCCTTTGCTTTTACAAGCCAGGGCTTGGGATCCTTATAATAGTTTATCTGTACAACCCTTACATTGGCGATCTCGGCAGCCTTTTTGTAAAACTCCGGATCCCTCTCTCCGAGCATTGCCTGATGCTCCTTCACGTAAAGCTTCCAGCCTACTGGCAGTGACTTGGAAACCTGCTCTATCAGATTCAGCTCATCCACATAGAAGGAGGCCTTAACAAACACACTCGATTCCGGTATCAGATGAAGGGGCATATAAACATAATCCTCTCCTTCGACCGGATCTTCGAAATACGAATTCTTTACAAGAAACTTCCGTTTCCTCGTCATAACCGACCAGTAGTGCCTTAAATAAGGACCGGTTCTGGCATAAAGCATATTCGAGGACTTTTTCAGCTTTTTATTCTTTGCCGTTATATCCTGATCCCAGAAATAATTCCATTTTCCTCTCATTACCCTGAGTATCCATATCCATGAATCCCTCTCATACTGGGTTGTAACAGACCCGGCAAACTCCTTATTCATAATGCTGGTCTTTTCCCTGAAGTCCTTTACATAGGCCAGACCCTCTTCAAGATCCTCCATGGGACCGTTAAGCTTTTTTTCATATATCTCTCTGAAGTAAGGATCTATACCGAAGGAATTCTGAAAGCTCGGATATTTCCAGTAGCCGTATTTACCGTATTCAAGCGTTATATATGGGATCTTCTTTCTGTAAGCCACCTCGCAGAGAATGGTTCTTTGAAGCTCCGCATTGTCTGTATCAAGAATAACATCCGGCCTGAATTCATCCAGCAGCCCGATTATCTTTTTATAATTAAGCTCCAGCCAGTAATTATTCTCATCATCACTTGTAACCGCCCAGTAATCTCTGTAATGATAATGCTTTGTGTTCTCCTGGCTTGCCATGATCTGAAGGCCGAGTGTCTTAAAATGTGTATAATCCCTCTCTATCTCCTTAAGATATTCCATATCCGCAGGGTGCTCACTCCTTTTAAAGCCCTCCACAAATTCATCGCAGATATCGCTTACGTCATAGAGCTTAACATCCGGAAGGTTCTCCCTGAATTCAAAGATGGTATGTTCATTATAATAGCATTTATTGAATTTACTCTCGGAGGACATTATATAAAAGGCCGCAACCTCATTATCCTCCTTCAGGTATTTAGCAAGAAAGAATAACGGCTTGGAATATGTCTCTCTGCATATGAACAGTATTCTTTTATTTTGAAAAACTGAACTTTTCATGTCCGGCATCCTTTCTAACGCCTCTTAATGTTATAAAATAAAGACCGGGTCTGAAATATTTTGCCATAAAAATCTTCAGTCTCAGTTTTTTTCCGATCATCCGGTTTTCACCGATCTCATTTTTATGTTTCTTTAAATATTTCAGATGAGGCAGTGCTTTTTCTCTTGTATAACGCTTATGCACCAGCATATTCTGAAGACAGGTTACATGATCATAGGTGAGAAAGGCATTACATTCGTCTTTAAGTTCGGGAAATAATGCTTTAACATGGTCCGTAAACTCTCTGTCCGCCTGTGTGTTCAATTCATCAATCTCGGTAACACGGCTTTCGGAACCGCTTCTTTGCCTGAAATGATACAGGGGTTTACTGTCATAAACTATCTTATTTGCCCGTGACAATAAAACGGTAACGATACCCCTGTCTTCAACCCTCCTGTCTTCCGGAAAAACTATCTCATCAAAAAGAGAGGCCCTGAAAAGCTTATCCCACAGATGAAAGAAAAAACCGGTCCCGTTAAGGATCATCTTATAAGCCCCTTTTGTATCCATAACCTTTACCTTCTGCTGTTTGTCAGGTATGGATTCATGAACATATTCGGTATATTTTCCGCATACCGCAATATCGGCATCCATAAGATCTACCATCAGATAAAGCTTCTCAAACATTATCTTTTCTATATAATCATCACCGTCCACAAAGCCGATGTATTCACCGGTAGCAGCCTGCAGTCCTATATTCCTTGCGGCTGCCGCACCCCTGGCCTTATGAAACACGGTTTTTATCCTTATATCCTTTGCCGCATAATCTTTGGCGATCTCTACACAGTTATCCTTTCCTCCGGTACCGACTACCAGAATTATCTCAAGATTCTCATAGGTCTGGTTTATAATGCTGTCCAGACACTGTGAAAGATAAGGTCCCACTTCGTATGCTATGCAAATTACGGAAATTCTGGGGAATTCTCTCATTTAAGTCCCTCCAAATATCTGTATCCTTCTTCTTCAGTAGGTTCTATCATCGCTCCTTCGCCCCATTCGTTCCAGGCATTTAGGAAGACGTAATCATTTTTTCTGCCGGCGGTCTTTTTCTTTAAAACACCCATCATGCGCTTAAACTCCTCCGGTGAAGCTCCCGTGTATACCAGTCCCTTATATGAACGCCTCGGAGTATTGTCCCACTGTGAGATTATTCCGGGATATTCGTTTGCCTCTATACTTCTTTTCTCAATGCTCGAGTATATCCATCTGATCGGTATCCTTCTTTCGAGCAGCTTTTTCTTTTTAAAGATATTTATTCCATGCCTCAGGGCCACACTCAGATCATAACAAAATGTCTGAAACGGGCTCAGTCCATGCTTTAAGGTATAACCTGGTTCGAAATCATACCATCCGTCTATCTTATCTTTGATATCTTCACGGTCCTCTATCTTTCCTGCCGTTTTTCCGCCTATGAAAAATATACCTGTGAAGCCCTCTTCAACGGCACGTGATCTCAGATAGTCGATCATTTCTCCAAGTTTTTCGATATCAAAGGTCCTGTATATCATCATTACAGGTGCACCGTTATTTTTAATATATCTTTCATCCTTAAAGAATGGAAGAAGATATTGAAAATGTGCCTCCCAATCGGCCTTTTCACCGTATTCCTGCTTCATCAGGATCTCTTCACTCCTGTCATACCAGGCCCGGGTCCAGGTTTCATTTGCCCAGGCAATACAGTAACTCATCTTTATCTCGGGATGGGACAGCAAAATCTCCATGGGTTTTTCCATGAGATGCTTTCCCTTAAAATAATAATGATAGAATGCAAAACCGTAAAGACCGTATTTTTCTGCAAGCTCACTCTGCCACTTAAGGGTATTCACGCCATCGTTTACGAGGTCATAATATCTTTTATCCTTAGGCACCTTCGGCTGCCTATGTCCCTTGTATAATGGGCAGCCCCTTTTTACGGCCGTCCATTCCGTATAGCCCTTTCCCCACCATTTGTCGTTTTCGGGAAAGCTGTGATATTGAGGCAGATACATCGCAATTATCTTCATTCCCTGCCTCCTGCTATAACTCCGAACGTATAATAGAGGATGGGTGTTGCAAGCGCAAAGGACAGCATATTAGAACCTGTGCACATAATAAGGGTAATGACAATAAGTCCTGCCTCCGCACTGTATTTTTTCAGGTCTCTAACGCCTCTTTTTAATATCAGGATCACAAGAAAGATGAATAACGCGGTGCCTATTATACCCATTTCACAATAAAGCTTTGCAAGACCTCCGTCCGCTATGACATATTTATTTATGCCTATTGCGCGGTGTCCGTTTACCCCAAGCCCGTTCCCAAGCCAGATATTGGTCATATTGTTAGCCGCACCGACCCACTGGTCCGACCTCTCTCCTATTGCCTGCGGAAGACTTACCAGCCTGTAATATATCTTCAGGATAACTCCGCGGAAGAATATCGCAAAAGCTGCAAAAACGGCAATAAGGACCGCCAGCTCACCAATAAAGTATTTCCGGTCTGCCAGACGATACGTGAAGAAAACCAGCACGTTCAGATAAACTATTATGAGGATTGCCGCAGCCATTGCCGCACGCTGGTTACTCATAATTGCTATAACCGTCGAGAGTACAAAGATAAGCTTTCCGGCCTTCCCCTTTTCCTTCTCTATGAAATACATGGATATAAGCATTGATGCCACACCAAGATACCCGAGAAGCGTGCTTCCGATAAGGGACTGCATTCTGACTCTCATTGTAGAGGTATCCGCTTTTGAAATAAAATCGTGCTCAAATAAATAATCCAGATAAACCGCAGGTGATGTTATATAAAGTATTATTCCCACGATACCTATAAAAAGGACGGATAGAATAAAGACGGTATAAAACCTATCTCTCTCTTTTTCCCCGGCACCTCTTCCGTAGAAATAAAAGATCATAGGCAGAGCGGTTGTGAAAAGCTCTCCGAGATAAACCGATACCGGATAGCCATGAACAGTAACCCAGATAACCGACAGAATATTGTAGATAATATATATACCCATTATCATGTCCGGAGCAGACATTTTCTTAAATGAAGGGATCAGACCCTTAAGAAAAGCCAGCGCCACTATACATACCATAAAAACAGCGGAAACTATCCCGGGCCTGAAGATATTGAAGCTTATAAGAGTCAGTACATAAACTATCATCATCACGGGATAGTAATAATCATGGATATTTATTTTTAAAGCGAACTCTTTAAGTTTTTCCATAAATCATGCTTTCTCGATAATATCTGTAACCTCTCCCCAGGATGACCGGCTCCGGGAACTGTCGTTTTTAGTGCCTTCGATGTTCCGGGGCGCAAGCTTTCCGGTTATAACCTCTTCCATAAGTGAGGCAAGGCCCTCTGCATCAAAGGGTGAAAAGAATCTCACATTTTCATACCCCGCCAGCACCTCTCTGCAAAACTCCGTATCCGATGCCAGTACAAGGCCTCCTACCGACCTGGCCTCTGCCGGCGGATAACCGTAGGTTTCAATATAGGAGGGAAAGATCAGCGTATTTGAAGCATAGGCTTCAAACAGTCTCTTCCTCTCCACCTGTCCCTTAAACTCTATATTTTCCTTTGTAAGCTTTGCCATTGAAACCAGCTTTTCTCCGGCTTCTTCTTCAGTTAAAGTGAAACTTATCCTGAAATTATCTATTCCCTTTTTATTTAAAAGCCTTGCGGCCTCGATTATAAGAGAATGGTTTTTATACAGGATAGGCCCCGCAGGAAATATAAATCCGGTGCAGTCAAATTTTTTCTTCTCCATCCCCTCCGGTACAGGAGCAAGAGGCGGCAGCACGGCATAAACTTTACCGGGATCCACCGAACATTTTTCGGAGACGGCTTTCTTCATCCACTCGGTCTGTACTATAACCTTATCCGCCCTCTTTACCGAAGAATCTATGAGCTTTGCTATAATATGCTGATATACGGCCAGATGCCTTTCCTCCGGTTTAAACAGCGAAAAATCCTTTTCCTTCTGAAAGCCGAGGGGCTGATGAACATACAAAACCTCCGGTATTCTTTTTCCTTTTATCTTTGTCTTTCCCTTTGGAAGGGTGTTTTCAAGAGAAAAAACCACATCCGGTCCTGTCTCTTTTATAAAGCCGCATCCGTTAAAGAGTTCGAACATAAGCCTCTTAAGCCTTGAACCCTTTATATCTTCACGCAATATAACACGGATATTTCCGGCTTCCTTCACCATATCACGAACGCCGGTCACAAATATCCATTCGTGTTCCTTCGCGTTGTTTCTCACATATTCGGCAAAATCCTGAAGTATCGATTTTGCGCCGGTTTTGCTTGCCGCTATATCAAGTACGAGTATCTTCATCTTTTAAGCCAGACTGTTTCGTTTACGATCTTCGCATAGCTCTGGATAAGCTTAACAACCTTTACCGAAACATTTTCATCGGCATAATCGTTTGCCTCGATAACCGGCTCCTTGTTTTCAGCCATTGAAACCGCGAGCTCCACAGCCTGCTCCACATCGTCCTTTTTAATTCCGCCTATCACAACGCTTCCCTTATCCAGAACCTCCGGCCTTTCGGTTGAAGTTCTTATCAGTACTCCGGGGAAATCCTCCATTGCACTTTCTTCGGAAAGAGTTCCGCTGTCCGACAAAACACAATACGCATTTTTCTGAAGCTTATTGTAATCGAGATAGCCGAAGGGCTTCAGGTTCTGAACCAGCGGATTGAACTTAAATCCTCTTTTCTCTATAAACTTCTGTGTTCTCGGATGCGTCGAATATATGACAGGATAGCCGTATTTTTCGGCTATATTGTTTATCGCCTCCATCAGGGAAATGAAATTTTCCTCGTTATCTATGTTTTCCTCTCTGTGAGCCGAAACTATGAAGTATTTCTTCGGCTCCAGCTTTAAGCGCTCAAGCACATCGGAGTTTTCTATTTCATCCTTAAAGCTCTTAAATACCTCCTTCATGGGAGAACCGGTAACAAAGATGGTTTTTCCGTCTATCCCTTCACTTAAAAGGTATCTGCGGGAATGCTCTGTATAAGGCATGTTTATATCGGAAATATGATCTACTATCTTACGGTTTATCATCTCCGGTACATTCCAGTCCCAGCATCGGTTTCCGGCTTCCATATGAAAGATCGGTATCTTCAGTCTTTTTGCGGATATGGCCGAAAGAGCCGAATTCGTATCACCCAGTATAAGGATCGCATCGGGCTTTTCCTCAAGCATAAGCTTATATGACTTTGATATTATATTGCCCATGGTCTCTCCAAGGTCTGCCCCGACACTGTCAAGATAATGATCCGGCTCGCGAAGCTTCAGATCCTCAAAGAACACCTGATTTAAGGTATAATCATAATTCTGTCCGGTATGTACGAGAATATGATCGAAATATTTATCGGCACATTTTATGACCTCGCACAGACGTATTATCTCGGGTCTTGTTCCCAATATTGTCATCAGTTTAAGCTTGCTCATTTTCCTACCTCTTCAAGTTCCTTTTGTATATATGACAGCTTCAGGAGCCTCTGCTTTACGCCTTCCACATCCAGAATCTCGGTATTTGCCGAATTAAAGGATTCCTCCTCCTTCTTTTCAACATTACCTTCTATGAAATATTTATCGTAATTCAGATCCCTGTTATCGGCGGGAACCCTGAAGAAATCTCCGCAGTCGAAGGCTCTTGCCCTCTCCTCCACGGTAAGAAGCGTTTCATACATCTTCTCGCCATGCCTTATTCCGATTATCTTTGTTTCCCTGTCCTCTGCGTGGAAGAGCTCCTTTACAGCACGTGCAAGCGTGTCTATAGTGCAGGCCGGGGCCTTCTGTACCATAATGTCTCCGCTGTGCGCATTTTCAAAAGCATACAGCACCAGCTCAACCGCTTCCTCCAGAGACATTATAAAACGCGTCATGTTGGGATCCGTTACAGTTATATCCTTTCCGGCCTTTATCTGCTCAATAAAGAGCGGTACAACCGAACCCCTTGAACAGAGTACGTTTCCGTATCTCGTTCCGCAGATGAGCGTCTTATCCGGATCCACCGTTCTGCTCTTTGCAACAAAAACCTTTTCCATCATGGCCTTTGAGGTACCCATTGCATTTATGGGATAGGCCGCTTTATCAGTGGAAAGACAGATAACCTTTTTTACTCCCGAATGAATTGCTGCATTCAGAACATTATCCGTTCCCTCAACATTTGTCCTTACCGCTTCCATAGGGAAGAATTCACAGCTCGGAACCTGCTTTAAGGCGGCTGCATGGAAGATATAATCCACACCGTCCATTGCATCTCTTATGGATCCGGGGTTTCTGACATCTCCGATAAAATATTTTATCTTGTTATTGTTATACAGGTGTCTCATATCATCCTGTTTCTTTTCATCTCTGGAAAATATCCTGATCTCCGCTATGTCTGTATCAAGAAACCGGTTCAGTACCGCATTTCCGAAGGAACCCGTTCCTCCGGTTATCATAAGTACCTTATCCTTAAAAATTCCCGTGCTCATTTTATTATTAAACCTCCATTGCCTTTTCGAGTATTTCGACCGATCTGGTCACATTAAAATTCTTTTCAAGATATTCACGTCCGTTATTTCCGAGCTCCTTAAGAGAATCCGCTTCGTCACAGATTTTCTCGATGGTTTCGATAAAGGACGTCGGATCGTCCGACGGGCACCACCATCCGCATCTTGCCTCGTAGGTCACAAGAGCATGAATATCCGTTACCGTATCCGTTACCGCAAGTATCGGTTTCCCCATCTGCATATATGATAATATTCTCGACGGATAGTTCGGAATCGAAAAATCGGGGCTTAATACCACCAGTCCGACATCCGCCTTATCCAGTTGTTTTTCGTATTCATCTCTCGGAAGCATTTCCCTGTATTCCAGATTTGCCGGCTTCTTCTCTTCCACAAAGGCCTTAACCTTATCAGCCTCGGTTCCCGTGCCTATGATGACAAACTTTGCCTTCATATAGCCTCTCATCCTGTCAATACAAAGGAGCAGAAAATCCACTGCCTGAGGCCTGCCAAGATTGCCACCGAACATAAAGGTCACAATCCCTTCTTCTCCCGGAGGCTTTTCCTTTTTTTCCTTTATTGCCACCGTATTTGGAAACAGCTCCAGCTTTCCGGTATCCAGACCCGGATTGTGATTTTTTACATAATCGATATTGGCCTGCGACATACAGCCTATGACATCAGATACATCATAGAGCTGTTTCTCAAGATGTCTGAAATACTTATATACAATGCCGTTCTCTTTCATCATCTTAAGATCTACGGCATTCTGCGGAAATATATCCTTAAGCATCAGATAGGACTTTGCTTTATAGTGTTTTTTCAGCTTTCTGACTACACCTCCCAGAGTTACGGGCGGTGTGGGATATATTATCAGATCTACCTGTTCCTTCCAGATATTAGCCTTTGCAGCGGCTATGAATTTTGTCCCCATTGTCAGCTGAATGATGCCTTTTCTGATCTTATCTGTCTTGAACTGGTCTGCAAGCTTGACATATACAGCCTCGGCACCGTCCCTGTTGACAATACCGGATGGAAGATTAAAATCCGAGGTCCCCGCCAGAACAAAAACCCTGTGTCCTCTTTTTACGAGCTCCCTTACAAGATCCAGATATATGGTTGACGCTTCAAAGCTGAATGTCTGAAATAAGCATAAAACATTCATGGAAATTCTCCTTGTTACTGTTCAGACCCGAGCCACGCACCCGCTGCTTAAGCTACGGGCCTTTACACCAGGCAGACGGCACTTTGCCCATCGCCGAAGGCGATTTTTTATTGACAAAGTGCGTTACAATTTTCCAATTATTCCCCCAAGCCCTTTAAGACTATCCGTGCGGATGTTCTCCCTGCATTCTCCGCCATACTCAC
Organism: Lachnospiraceae bacterium; assembly: GCA_024691015.1. GTDB lineage: Bacteria > Bacillota > Clostridia > Lachnospirales > Lachnospiraceae > NK4A144. The sequence continues at coordinate 27,018 of JAILOD010000269.1, read as the reverse complement.
TGTCACGGTATACACCGTCTTCTCTTATTACCCTTACGGTTTTTATCGGGCTGTTTTTCATTATCTCAAAATCTTTTTTGGGATTATCTCCGACATAGACCATTTCGTTTAAACCGACGTTAAGCCTTTGTGAAAGAACCTCGAAGCCCTTGATCGAAGGCTTCCAGTAGTCCCGCCCGAGTTCATCGGTCAAAACTATCCCGTCAAATATAGCTTCTGCTCCTATGGCCTTAATCTTTTTCTGCTGTGTTACAAGATAGCCGTCGGACAGGATCCCGAGAAAGAAACCCTCGTTCTTAAGAGCAGCTATAGCTTCTGACGCATCCGGAAGCATTTTTATTTCCGGATCATGTGTCCTGTATATCTCCACGAGACTCATAATATCGTCTTTTGTATATTTAAGACCAAAGCTCTCATACAAGCGGTTAAATACGTTTTTCGGACTCTCATCAAAAAGCTCCGACAGCTTTTTGATGATCTCTTCCGGATCGTTCATAAAACCCTCTGTCCCGGAAAGAGCTTCTGCCACGGCTCTGTAACCGCTCAAAACATAATCCTTCTCAAGGATTAATGTATCATCCAGATCAAAAATAACTGCCTTCATATTCCACTTCTCTTTGATTGTGTTCATTGAGCATTATTGACTGATCGAAACGGATAAAGGTTATATTCTCCCTGAACTTTTCATTGTATTCAAGCTCTTCCCCGTTCAGAAGCCTGTACAGATTTTCACAGCTGTCCGCACCTGCCATAATGGACATCGGCGCGCCTCCTCCGAATCTGGGATTTATTTCGATATACTGTATGCCATTCTCTGTTTTCATGCACTGTATGGTTATATGCCCTATGGGCTTTAATACCTGCATAAGACGGGAGGCTGAGCTTATTATCTCTCTGTCACGCACGATCTTACCCTTTGCGATCTCTCCGCTTCGGGTTGCTATCCTGACTCTCGGAACTATGGATATCAGCTTTGAATTAAAGTCCAGAAAAGCATCGATAGTATATTCCGTACCTGAGATATATTCCTGAACAATGGGATTCTTTATAAGATGTCTGAAGGTGATAAGCTCTTCGACATTATGAACTTTATAAGTATCCATTGAAGAACTGCCGTCCAGAGGTTTTATAAAAAGCGGGAAGGTAACCCTCAGATGATCCAGCTCCTCCGTATCATAAAGCCTCGGCATCTTAAAGCCGTGCTCCTCAAGAAATTCCTGTGTGGATCTCTTGTCGCGGCAGATCCTTACCACCCTTTCATCAGATATCAGCACACGGGCTCCGGTCGCCTTTTCTATCTCTTCCTTCCTCTCTGCGAGAAGGATGAGCTCCGTATCGATGGTAGGCACTATGAGCTTTACGTTAAAATTATTCGAGATCTCTATAATTGACTGTATATATTTATCGCCTTCGCTTATGCGCGGCACTATCTCATTTATGTCGGCAAAATAAAGGGCAGGAGCGAGCTCGGAACAGTCTGCCGCAATGATCTGTCCTTTAATTCCCAGCCTGTCCCTTGCCCGTTTGAAACAATTAACAAGCTCAACTCTTCTGCCCGCAGACAGTATCAATATATTGCTCATAAGCCCTCCTTCTTTTCGGGATCACTTCCCATGAACTCTTCCATCGTGGCGTGAGTCCCCGAACTTATTCCTTCCCGCACAAATACCTTTTTAACGGTCATCAGTACGATCTTCACATCCATCAGAAAGGATACGTTCCTTGCGTAATATACATCATATTCAAATTTCTTTTCCCAGGTAATGGCATTCCTTCCGTTTACCTGCGCAAGCCCGGTAAGCCCCGGCAACACATCATGTCTGTGAGCCTGTTCCTCATTATAGCGGTCCAGATAACGCACAAGCAGAGGACGTGGCCCGACAAAGGACATATCGCCTTTCAGGATATTGTAAAACTCAGGTAATTCGTCCAGGGATGTTGCCCTTAAGATCCTTCCGAATTTTGTAAGCCTGACCTCATCGGGCAGAAGCTCTCCGTTTTTATCTCTTTCATCCGTCATTGAACGAAACTTGTAGAGCTTGAATATCTTCCCATGAAGCCCGGGTCTGTCCTGTGTGAAAACAGCGGGCTTACCCAGCTTTACCCTCACCAGGATAAAAAGCACCAGATATACCGGCAACAGTATAATAAGCGCACACAGGGAAAGAATTATATCTATAAATCTTTTTACAAATCTGGTATAGATCATTTACCGAACAGGCCTCTTATAATTCCCGTAATCTTTTGCATATCTTCTTCGGTGTTCTTGATATCACTCGGCAGGCATAATCCGCGGTTAAATATATCTTCTCCGACGGACATTCCCTCCTCTTTCTGTACAAAACCGTTACCCTTAAATACAGGCTGCAGGTGCATCGGCTTCCATATGGGTCTGGTCTCGATATTTTCGGCATCAAGAGCATCCATGATATCGTAAGGACCCACTTTGGAATCCTCGCTAAGAAGCATGCAGGTAAGCCAGCAGTTGGGATCGGACTCCTTAAGATAAGGATTTAAGCTGATCTCCGGAATATCCTTAAAGGCTTCTTCATATTTCTTCCTGATCATTTTCTTTGCCTCTACATGGCTGTCCAGATATACCATCTGACCGCGGCCTATCCCGGCCACGATATTTGACATCCTGTAGTTAAAGCCTATCTCCTTATGCTGATAATATCTCTCCGGTTCTCTTGCCTGTGTTGCCAGAAAACGTGCCTTTTTGACAAGCTCCTCATCATGAGACACCAGCATTCCTCCGCCTGAGGTGGTTATTATCTTGTTTCCGTTAAAGGATAAGATCCCTGCCTTTCCGAAGGTACCTGTCGGAATGCCATCGTATGTTGCCCCCAGAGACTCTGCCGCATCTTCTATAAACGGTACATTATAGTGATCGCAGATCTCTTCGATCTCCTTAAGCTTTGCCGGTGTACCGTATAAGTTGGCGGCAATAACAGCCTTTGCATCGGGATATTTTTCAAATGCTATCTTCAATGCCTCGGGATCCATGTTCCAGCTTTCTCTTTCGGAATCGATAAATACCGGCACTCCACCCTCATAGGTAACGGGATTTACGGTTGCTGCAAAGGTAAGATCCGAGCTGAATACAAGATCTCCGGGCTTTATGCCTATTATCCTGAACGCAAGATGAATGGCAGCCGTTCCGGCACTTAAAGCCGTGGCGTGCATGCCATGCCCCAGATATTCCTCCATATCCTTTTCAAAGCCGTCTACATTGGCTCCGAGAGGCGCTACCCAGTTTGTATCAAAAGCCTCTTTGATATACTTCATTTCCATGTCATGCATGGTTGGACACGATAAAAAAATACGTTTACTCATTTCTGTTGGGCGTATAGTGATAGGTGGGAACCAGATCGGTTATCCACTTCCTTACATCTGCCCTTTCCTCCTTTGACTCTATGCTAAGCTCCTGTAACTTCTCATAAAACAGATCTTCTTCAAATTCGATGGGCTTGCCTATATGGATCATCTTGTTTGCGGTGTCCTGCATGCCCTCTTCCTTCATCAGCATTTCCTCATAAAGCTTTTCTCCGGGCCTTAAGCCTATGAATTTGATCTCTATATCCTCACCCGGAACATAGCCGGAAAGCCTTATCAGGTTCTTTGCAAGATCTAAGATCTTTACCGGAGCACCCATATCGAGAACAAAGATTTCTCCGCCCTTGGCATAAGCTCCGGCCTGAAGTACCAGTGAAACCGCCTCCGGTATGGTCATGAAATATCTTATTATCTCGGGATCGGTGACCGTAACCGGACCTCCCTCGGCTATCTGCTTTTTAAAAAGCGGGATCACGGAACCGTTTGAGCCCAATACATTTCCGAACCTTACGGCTACAAAAACGGTATTTCCCTTGTGATTGTATGACTGAACTATCATCTCGCAGATACGCTTTGTGGCTCCCATTATATTCGTGGGATTTACCGCCTTATCCGTTGAAATAAGTACGAATTTGCTGACATTGTTGTCCACGGCAGCCTGAGCCACCTTCCAGGTACCCAGAACATTGTTCTTTATGGCCTCGTTCGGGCTGTCCTCCATCAGCGGAACATGCTTATGTGCCGCAGCGTGGTATACGATATCCGGTTTATATTCGGAAAAGACATCATTAACTCTTTTTGTATTTCTGACAGAACCGATAAGAACCACCAGGTGAAGCTCGGGATAGTGTTCTTTAAGCTCCTGTTGGATATCATAGGCACTGTTTTCATATATATCAAAGATAATAAGCGTCTTCGGCTTATGGGATGCGATCTGCCTGCAAAGCTCACTTCCTATGGAACCGCCCCCTCCGGTTACAAGAATGACCTTTCCTGTAACATATTTGAGGATCGAATCCATATCTACCTCAATGGGTTCACGCCCGAGAAGGTCCACAACATCAACCTTTCTAAGCTGGCTGACATTTACCTCTCCGTTTACCAGCTGATAAATACCCGGCAGGGTTTTCAGTTCGCACTTCGTTTCCTTACATATATCCAGAATGTTTTTTATTTCCGTTCTGGGAAGAGAAGGAAGCGCTATTATGATCTCATCTATATTGTATTTGGCGGCATTTTCTATAATATCATCCCGGCCGCCCACTACCTTTACGCCATGAATATAGCTTCCGATCTTGGCTTTGTTATCATCAATAACACAGAGCACGTTCTTCTGAATGTAACGGCTTGTTTTCATTTCTCTTATAAGCGTGTTTCCGGCATCTCCCGCACCTATCACCATAACATTGATGGATTTGGCCTTTTCCGTCCGCTTTTCCACGAAGGTCCTGAACATCCTGTACGCAAAACGGCTTATTAAAATAAGCGCAAGAAGACACATTGCATAAAGGAAATAATAGCTTCTGGGCATGTTGAATCCCAAAAGTGCCATACCAACCGCCTGTGCAAGCGCGGAAACAAGACAGGCCATTATCGTGGAGCCCATTTCCACAACGCCTGCATAGCTCCATAATGATGTATATAGGTGGAATAGATAGAATATAAGAATAGTGACAGCTACATTAAGCGGAGCGTAATGCCATAAATGTTCCCTCCACATATAGCCGCCTGTTGTGTGTAAAAGAGTATCATAGCTTAAGTCAAACCTGAGCAATAAGCCAAGAGCACTGGCCGCAAGAATAGCCAGAACATCATATGTTATAAGACCCATTCTTCTGAAAAACAGGGCTTTGTTCTTTATAAACGTTATCATTTATATTCCTCAGAGCTACCACTTAACTCTTTTTGTCTTCTTAATCTGTTTATTATAACAATATATAGTGGTAATAGTCAATTAACATAACTAGAACCATCCAGCACGTATAGCAGCAGAACAAATACTATAACGCTATAAGGCGGAACTATAAAACAGTTTTCAAAAAACGAGGCAAAGAGAAAGCAGAATATGCCCGCTGCCGCCAGTCTCTTGTCAGGATAAAACTTAAACTGCGTCTTTCCTGTCTCACACATTTTCCTTATCAGCAATATGCATATCAATATAAATACAATTACGCCGTGAACGGTAAGAATATCAAACAGCCCGTTATGAACCTCAAAGATAAACAGACTTTTAAGCTCATAGGAAGAGCCTATCCCGGTAAGAGGCTGTTTTAAAAATGCCTCCCACAGCTCTCCCCATATCTCCTGTCTGCCGGACAATACATCCTTATATAAAACACGGAAGTTCACGCCAAGCTTCCCCATTGCAATATACAGTCCCGTAAAAGCTATGCTGAAAACAGTAGAAAGCAATACCAGGAGCGTATAGAGTTTTCCACGGGCAATGAGCGGAAGAAGCAGATAAATAATACCCGCAAGGATCACACAGACCATTGCTCCTCTTGCGTGATAACAAAAGGTAAAAAGTATGGTTACAACATATAACAGAATCTGCACATACTGCAGATAATAAAACTCATAGTCATTTTTTATGTATTCAAGCAACAACTCTCCCATGATAAGGATCGTTATAAAGATAAATCCCGCCATGTTAAAATTGTAATACCAGTGAACATAGGCGTACCAGGGTATCATCACCGCTACACCCACAACTCCCAGAAGCCTTTTTATCCTGTCCGACAAGGTGATCTTATCGCACAGATACAGCATCAAGGCCATATCTGCCACCACCAGGACCGCACCTTTATTTGAACCGATAATGATAAGATTCAAACCGGCGATAACTATGGCGGCTCCGGCAATATAAAGCTCCCAATCCGGTTTTTTCAGTCTTTGTGGAAGGTTGACCGTTAATAAAAAAAGTACACAAAGCACAACAAAGAAAACGAGTGTTGATGCACCCGTAACATAAGCATAAAGCGTTTGCGATACATACGAAGTAAGTATCATATAAGCAAACAGTATAAATATCAGGATATCTTTATTTTCCTTCAGCTTTTGCACTTCTTTTCTCCATAAGCTTTTTGTATACTTCTTTAAAGTCCTTAAAATACAAGGCACAAAGAGCCAGTATTATCAGAGCATTATATAGATAGTAATATCTGATCCCCGTTATAAGAACCACGCTCTCTGCCCCAAGCAAAGCATAGCAAAACAGGTTCTTTACAAACCCTGTCTTTAAAACAATATGTTTTCTCACCATAATATATGCCATGACCAGCATAACAAAATAGGATATCGCCGTGGCAACTGCGGCTCCCATTGCTCCGAAGGGACCAATGAGGATATAATTCAAAACGATATTTACCACCGCACCTGTCCCGGTTGCCCTTCCCATTGACCTTCCATCTTTATAGGCAAGGCAGATGGAACCCAGAAACCCTTCAAGCGCTCCGAATATTATCGAGATAAGAAGCGGAGGAACCAGAACCCAGGCTTCAAAAAAGCCCTCTCTGAATAGAAATGCCGCCAGTGGCTTTAATATATATACCAATGCAGCACAGCCGAAAACCATTACCGCATTGTATATTCTGTAAAGTGTCGAGAAAAAGTTTTCGGGATCGTCCCCTTCATATTCCTTAACCGCAGACATCTGAAATGCCTGGGCAAATATCCTCTGAAACGTGGTCAGTATCGCCGGGATCTTATAAGCCACTCCATAAAGGCCGTTCACGGCACTTCCCAGGAAAAACAGGATAAAATACCTGTCGATGGCATTATTCGCCCAGGAAGATGCGGCATACAGCTGCATTCCCTTTCCGTAGCTTACCATCTGCCCCTTAAGCGCCCTGTAGCCTTCATTTTTCCTGTCCAAAGAGGCATTGCCTATATAGCCCTCCCTCTTCATCAGGATATATATCAGAAACCCTGCTCCGGCAAAGGAGATGACCTGCGCCGTAAGATATCCGTACAGTCCGGTCCTCAGGACCAAAAGCGCTATCAGGTTCGAGGCGATTACAAGAACCGTACAGGATACCGAACCGCATATCATGATCTTTACCGCATCACATCCCTGACTGAACAGCAGCATAAATTCATAAAAGGCATCCGCCGCATATAAAACAAAAAAGATGATTAAATAAATCTTCAAAAGGCCGTCATTTAAGAATCCCGTAAATGTCCCCACACAGACCGCAGTAAAAACCAGGCCACCCACGATCGCAATACCCTTTAAAACATATCTCAGACCTATGTCAAATATATTGTTTTTGTCATCCCCTTCAAGCGCAAATCTCAGAGCGCTTTCTCCTATGTTAACGGTGAGAATGGGAACGGTAAGTAATAGTGTGGTCTGCATAAGATCGGCAACGCCGTATTCCGATTCCGAAAGGTAAGTGGTATAGAATGGGACCAGAAGAAACACAAGTATTTTTGAAACAAAATTACTTATGGTAAATAAAGCCATATTGGAAAATAAATATGAATATCTGCCTTTATTTTCGTTCATTCGCTATTCTCCGCACTGAACCGGCGTTTCCCGGATCAGCTTTTGCCGCCCCGTCAAAGGCTTCATAGAGCAGGAAGAGTAAAAGCGGGGAATAGTCCGCCCACATCAGATCCATATCGATAAAGGATTCGAAAAAGATGGCTGTTACAGCTACAAACGCACAAAAGGATTCTCTTTTCTTTACAGCCGCATCTCCCGCCTTAAACATTGTCACAAGAATAAGACAGATACTCAGCACAAACACTATGATGCCATGAACCGCCAGAATATCGTACATCGAGTTATGTATGTTGTATTCAAAGAAGGATTTCAAAGCCCTGCCCGACCCTATTCCGGTAAACGGCATGGTAACAAACAGTTCCCATACCTCCTGCCAGATCTGCTCTCTTCCGGAAAAGACATTTTTGTAAAAGAAGGGCATTTTGGGATTACTTCCCAGCTTGGACATTCCCACATAAGCAGCGACAAAAAGCAGGGAGCCGAATACCGAAAAGGCTGTGACAGCCCTGCGAAACATCTTTTTATCCCATAGCTTTTTCGGAACAATATAATAGAATATCAGAAAAACAAAGAGCGCCAGAAAGGCCCCTCTGGCAAGATGCCACAAAACCAGTGATACCGTTCTCAAAAGAGCGATCACAATAAAGAAGCCGTATATCTCTTTTTTGAGGCAGAGCTTCTCCAACAGGATATAACCGCCAAGAAGGGTAAACACCGTCACCGTTGCTCCTGTATTTGCATTATAGAAAAACGCTCTGTCGTATACAAACCATGAAGCAAACATCACAAGAAAAAAGATCTCGAGGGTCTTTTTCTGTATATCCGACAGAACTATATTCTGTGCAAGATACATAACCAGCAGGAAGTCTGTTAAGATCAGAATACATCCCTTGTTCGAGCCTATAACAAATAGATTTACAAGTGCAATGACCAGTGCCGCTGCCAGAACAAGGAGCATTATATCCTTCTCTTTTATTTTTTTTATCAGATTTACATTGTTAATAAACAGGATTCCCAGAGCCACGAAAACTATGGATGTATTGTATATTTCCGTCACATGATAAAACGCCGGAAATGTCCAGGTTCCCGCGTAGAATATCATCAGGATCGATAGTGCTATCCAGTTTATTATTTCTCTTCGTTTATTGTTTTGCATATGTTTATCAATTCAAGTGTTCTTGCTTTATATGAGGTTCCTTCCCTGTCTATTCCCGAAAGGAGACGTGAATTGTTGCCTCCTTTTAGGAGCCCTCTGAGTTTCTCCGTTATCTCACTTATATCATCGGGATTATATATCACATCATTTCTTTCTGCACTTGTTATGAGAGGCAATACTCCGCACTGATGTGAAAGCAGAATATCCTCCCCTGAAAGCAGTGCCTCGATGGGTGCCAGGCCGAAAGTCTCAAAAACACTGTTCTGAATAAATATCCTGTGAGACATATATATCCCGGCCATTTGTTCCTTCCCGACTTCTCCCATATCGTTTACAAAGGGAAACTTATCGATCTCCTTTGTGTCATACCCTTCCTTACCGACAACCGTAAGTGTGAGATCGGGAAAACCTTCATTTCTGAGGCGCTCTATTGCCCTGCAGATATTAACTATCCTCTTTCTCGGCATACCGCCGCCGACACTAAGTATTCTGTTGTTTCTCTCCTCGCCTCCTGACGGAGCACTTTCGGTAAGTTCATCCCAGGCTATGCCGTTTGTAAGCGTAAATATCTTATTTTTATATACCGGATAATGGTAACCCAGCCAGCTTTTAAACTTTTCGGAAACGGCCAGCAATGCATCCGCCTGTTCAAAAACCTTTAGCTCACATTCTGTCATTGCCCTGTCTTCGGTTTTGTTTATTTCGTTCTCATATTTAATATCGCCATGTACAAGATATATCACCTTTTTCCCGAATATCCGGGCGATATTAAGGGCAAGAAGATTCTGTCTGGAATACCCGGTAAGCAGAACCACCCGGCAAAACGGGATCTTAAGAGCAAGCTCTATCGCTCTCTTTGTCTTTTTTTCAGCCTTAAGAAAGTCAAATGGATATCCCATTTCGGAAAGCTGCTTAATATATGCCTTTGTCACCTCAGCAGGCCCTGTCGAAGAATAATAGTCACCTGCTATGAATATTTTTGTATTCGACATATTCACTCTTTCCGGCCATCATGAATTTCATGGCCGATAAAAACGAAATCCCGTCCGGTGAATACAATGCTCTCTTTCTGATGGCAAACTGCAGACAGAGAAAAAAATATCCGCTCTTTGTCATCCTGTAATAACCGGCTCCCCTGTTCCTGAAAAACTCTTCAGTATACCCTTTAAACCACGTTGATTCTGTCTCGATGAGCGTTGCCAGCCGATACGGTACGTACCATACCTTAAGCCCCTTCTGCTTTGCTTCAAACAGGAAGATGTTTTCTTCACCCATTGAATATTTTGCACCGGCCCCGAAATCCTCATCCATCATCAGTCCGGCCTTTATAACAGACTCTCTTCTGAAGGCTATCTCAGGGGAAAATATCTTCATGCTTTTTAAATATCCCAGCCTGCTCTCTTTTTTATAAACAGGTGAAAGTCTTTCTTTTCTCTTTATGAAAAATACTATGATATCCGCGTCAGGATGTCTTTCAAATGCTGATTTTACAGCATTCTCATAGTCCTCGGAATATTTTACATCATTGTCACAGTATAGGCAAATGTCGCCCCAGGCAGCATTTACCGCAAGATTTCTGCTTTTTGATAAACCCTTCTCGTTTCTGGAAATGAATCTGACCTTCTTTCCGTCATCTTCAAAAACCTCATCGGCCTCCCTGTCACACTGATTTATAACAACGGCATCGCTCTTTATATTCAGTTGGTCAATAATGCTTAAGTCCTTAAGATTCATTGCGGACAAAAGAACATTCAATGTCACGACAGTCCGAGCCTCCTTTTTACGGCGCGAAAACTATATAGAGCAAAACACAGAAGACTTTTCCCAAGACTTAATCCCTCGGCTTTTCTGTACAGGTTCCAGGTCCTCTTCAGGGCTTCCTTCTTGTCCGAGGACAAGGTCCCCTGTGTCCTTCTGTACAGAGTTAAGGGTTCATTCAAACCGTAAGCAATAATACCCGATCTCAGTATCTGCCACCAGGTAGCGGTATCCTCACTCGGAATATCCGGCATCATTACAAGCTCCTGACTGATCTTATTCCTGTCGAACATAACCGTTGAGGTAAATATTGTTGTATTGCCGAGCGCCTGATCATAATTCAGTGATTTCGGAACCCTGACGATCCTTCCCGTTCCACGGGCATTTTCATCGGCAAATTCATATCCGGTAAAAACAAAGCCTGCATTTAAAGCCTTTAAAAAATCGAGCGTTTTTTTCAGTTTATCCTCAAGCCATATATCGTCTGCATCCAGGAAGCAAAGATATTCTCCGCCCGCAGCCTTTGTTCCCGTATTTCTTGCATTTGCCGCCCCTCTGTTTTCAGAGTCGATCACCTTTATACGGCTGTCTTTTTGAGCCAGAGCTTCACAGATATTCCGGCTTTTGTCTTCGGAATGATCGTTAACTAAAATAAGCTCCCAGTCACTTATGGTCTGTCTCTGAACTGAAAGCACTGTTTCTTCGATATAGTTTTCACTGTTGTGAACGGGGATAACAATACTTATCATATCTTCTCCCTGTCCCCTCCTGCTATGATCTCACTTTCACTTACACCTTCGGTACTTTCTCTGGTAAAAAGGATCTTAAAAGTGAGTATTATAAGCTTTATGTCCAGCCAGAGCGAATATTGTTCGATATAATACAGATCGAATTTCAATTTGTCATAAGGCCTGGTATTGTATTTTCCATATAACTGGGCATAGCCTGTAATGCCCGCGCGGACCTTCATTCTGTATGAAAACTCAGGCATGGTCTTAAGATATTTTTCGATAAACTCCGGCCTTTCGGGACGCGGACCCACAAAGGACATGTCACCCTTTATAACATTAAAAAGCTGCGGAAGCTCGTCTATACGGCACGCTCTTATGACGCCGCCCACAGGTGTGATCCTGGGATCCTTCTTTGTTGCCAGCTGTACTCCGGCCTGCTCGGCATTGACTATCATACTTCTGAACTTTATTATTTTGAATTCCCTGCAGTTTTTTGTACATCTTATCTGTTTATAAAGTACGGGACCGCCATCATATATCTTAATGGCAAGAGCCGTAAGAAGCATGATCGGGGAAGTGACTATTATAAGTATAAGGGACATAAGTATATCAAAAGCTCTTTTAATAACCCTTTCTTCGTACTCAAGCGGATTTCCCTCGGTAAGCAGAAGGGGCGTGTCAAACAGATGCACGGCCTTCGAACCGTTAAGGATTATGTCGGATATCTTGGGCATTGAATAAATCCTCTTGGAATTCTCATAGCAGAATTTGAATATTCTGTTTCTCTGCTGGGCCGGTATATCCCAAAGCATAACCGTGTTGTATTTTTTTATCTCATTTTGGAGCTTTTCCTCTCCCACCTCGGTGCTTATCGAAGAAGCCACGTGGAACTGGTCCCTTCTGGTTGAAAGCTTCTGTTTAAAGGTGCTTATCGAATCTCCCTTATAGATCAGCAAAACATCATAGGGTTTAAATATCCGCTGATACAACGAGCCTGTGATCGCGATCCATATAAAACTGAACACCAGCTGAATGGCCGAGATCACCAGAACCGGAATAACGGTCGGGAATTTGTAGGATAACATTGCGACGATAAGATAGAAAAACGTGTTTGAGAAAAGCAGCGTAAACAGCATCGAAAACATTACTTCGCCGTTCTTTCGCATGCCTACAAGCATTCCGCCGAACACATTTCCCAGAAAGATAAAAACCACGGTATAAAAGGACATAACAAAAATATGACCTCTTAAATACAGCTGCGTTCTGAAGCCCGGATTATACGTACCGTTCAAAACATAAAGCACCAGAGAAACATCTGCCGCTATCATGATAAAACAGGTCAAAAGCGTATATAGTCTTCTTCTTGCATCGTAAGAGATCATAAAAATTTCCTTATAATTTGCCCTTAATACTGAGGATAACCGCTCCCGGTATCCCGAGAATCTCCATATAAAACGGCAGCTGATGCCTTTTTCTATAGTCTTTTCTTGCGAGTTTCCTGAAACGCAGATAGTGACTTATATATTTGATCTTCAAAGTGAGGCTGCTTTTCAGCCTTGCTCTTTGCTCGTAATAGAGATACCAGGCTGTGGGATTTTCCCGTCTCAGCTGTTCTACACGATCGGTATAGCCCTCACTTACAAGCTCACATACAGTCAGTATTTTCGGGAGCACGTAATAATCGTATTCTTCATCTATCTGATCATAGGTATAATCTTCAGGGACATATTTTTCCCCGGGAATGTCAGGAAACAGGAATTCCCTGATAACCCCGGTTCTGAAAACGAGAGTTGTCTCTCCCTTAAATCCCATAAGATATAACCCTCTGAGTGTCGATCTTTCAGTATCGGGGAAGGTACTTCCATACAAAACCGCCTCTTCACTCTCGCCCTTGTAGGCGATGATCCCTGCAAGTTTATCGTCATCCCCGTACTTTTCCCACGTCTTCAATATATCATCAACCGCAGTCTTTGTAAAATGATCGTCTGAATCGAGGCAGACAAACAGCTCTGTATTTGCAAGCTGCACGCCGGCATTATGAGCTCTCATCTTCCCGCCGTTCTTCTGCCACATATAATGGATCGGAAAAGCAGACTCTTTTGACAGCTCATTAATAAGCTCCTTCGTGGAATCTTCAGAGCCGTCATCAACTATAAGCCATTCAAAATCCTTATTTGTCTGCTGTGTAAGGCTTTCATACAGCCTCCTTAGCATACCGGCCCTGTTATATGCCGGTGTAAATATCGTAAGCTTACTCATAAACCAGCCTCCCATACACCGGTGTAGTCGGCAAGCTCAAAAACGACCGGATCCTTAAGCTTATACCTGTATATCACCCTGGCTCCTGTAGATGCAACCTTTTCAAGCCCTGCTTTTTTCAGATATCCGAGGATGGGACTCTCTTTCGATACTACGACATATTCAGTATTTGTGGCATTGAGACTTTCCTCAAAATCTTCTATCGGAACATCCTTTTTGTTTAAAACTATAACATCCAGAATACGATTGGGATGCTTCTGCTTTTCGGCTATAAAATCATCCACCTCGATATTGTTCAGCTTATTTATATATTCTTCTCTGGTGGCCGTGGACAGTATCTTTCCGTCATACTGTCTGAGCTCCATATCCAGCTCGAAATCGCAGGCTGCCCTCGGATACTCGACTTCACTGTTTAGATGTATGAGCCGGCTTACCTCTATAACCTCTTCCGGCATCTTATATGCGTTTGTAATCCGCCTGTAGCCGTCTGAATACACAAATGAGCCCGCTGCCATAATGACCAGGACGGAAACCACAAAAACGGTAACCTTTCTGGCATCCGTTTTTGAAAACTCAAAGATCAGCTTTACTATGCATACGCCGATGCACAAAACCACCGGTGCCGTCCATATAAAGCGATAATATTCATCATTTATATCAAAAAAATGATCGATCACCACCGGCAGCAGCGGATTGAATACTGTCAGAAGCAGAACAAAGGCGGGATAAACAAAAACAGCCTTTTCCTTCCGGTCACCTTTTATAAACAGAAAAACAAGCCCTGCAAGGTAAAGCAGAAGATAAAAGCAACTGCCGCTGTATAAAGCTATGCATTTAAAAATATAAGCGAAGCCCTCCTCCGCTATCGTTATACTCTGCATAAACCTACCTCGGATATGTGTATATAACAAATAGTCCTTTTACATACGCAACGTACATAAGGCTTAATATGAACCCCGGTATTACGCTTATTAAAGCCCCCGCAAATATCCTTATGTCCTTTTTCAGAATGATAAGCGGTGTAAACATCACAAAGATCATGACCGGAAGCAGCATATTGGCCGAATTTGAAAGCGCCGTTGCACCGATAACCACTATAAACAGCCATATATAAGCTGACAGACTTTTACTGTCCTCATATACACAGACCGCAAGATAAAAGATCATCGGCAATACGATATTACCCAGCATCGCCTTCCCTTCATAGCTTCTCGTTACAAGAAACTCCGCCGGAGTATATATGGAGCTGAAGAAGAAATTCATAATAACACTGAAAAACATCAGGACTGCAACCTTATTATCCGACTTCCCGAACAGCTTTCTGCCGGTCATATAAAAACACAGATTAGACAGGATAAGCGATACGGCCGTCATGGAAATCTTCATGTACGTTACCGGCGGTATCTTAAAAAGGTAGCACATTACGGCATTGTTTGTCGTATAGGTCGCAAAGAAATACCTGAATTCAAAGTGGTCCAGCCAGTCACCGGTAAAAGGATCATAGATACTTATGGTGTCCGTAGTAACATCGGTTGTCACGGCGGCCACATAATAGGAGGCATCAAGAGTGAAATAATATGCTCCCGTTATGATAAGGATCTGCAGGATGACAAGTATGATGATAAGAGAATAAAACAATCTGTTTTTTGAAAACCGTTCCGAAAAGCTCCTGTATAAGGACAGATAATATTTTCTGTTTAAAATGAGAGCCAGCAGAAAAACAACTGCCAGTACTCCAACCCATATATGACTGAGAAGGGAGAGAGGCCTCCATTTAAGCATTACCGGAAAACAGAAAATATCGAAAACGACAAACATAAAGAAAAAACCCAGAACGATATTTAAGGAAATACTGCTGTTATCTCCTTTAAATCTCTGCGTGATAATACTTCCGAAAACAAAATATATTATAAGATTTACTATGATCAGTAAAATACTCTGTGCAGCCAGTATCATTTATTCTCCAACTCCAAAACCTGCTTTTGAAGCTCCACCGTAGTTACCGAAAGGCTGTTTATCTTCTTGTTCAGGGTAAAGATCGAGATTACGGAAAATATCATAAGTATTATCATTACGCAAAACATTGCGATTATGATACGCCATTTCTTTTTGTTATCCAAAATGTCTTCCTCCTGTCCGGTAACTTCGGTAACTTTCATGGCATCTTTGGTTAAAGACGCCTTATTTTTGTCAATCCACGTCCTGACCCTTGCGATAAGTATCGCTGTGCCCTTCTCGTGAACAGACGCTGTCAGGACCAGAATAAGGGCCAGTATCAGGCAGGCTATCCTGAAGATCATACCATTGTCTCCAGATAGACCTTAAGTGCATCTCTCCAATCGGCAAATTCATATCCACCGGTAAGCGAGAACATATAGTTTTCAAGCGCCGAATATGCCGGTCTGGGAGCTGCCTGAGGATTTTTCTGCTGATATTCCTTTGTGCTTACGTGAAAAACTTTGGTATTTTTCCCGGCCTGCTTAAAGATCTCCTCCGTAAAATCAGCCCAGCTTGTTATGCCCTGACAGGTTCCGTGAAACAGACCGTAGTTGTCGCTTTCCATAAGCGATGCTACTGCTTTGGCAAGCTCTATCGTACTGGTGGGATTCCCCAGCTGATCATCAACAACACTTACACTGTCATGGTTTTCCGAAAGCTTCAGCATGGTTTTAACAAAATTCTTTCCATCTCCGTATAACCAGGCTGTACGGATTATAAAATATCTTTCTGCCATCTCACGCACAAAGTTTTCTCCCGCAAGCTTGCTCTTTCCGTATATGCTTTTGGGTCCTGTTGCGTCGAATTCCTTATAAGGCTCCTTTGCATCTCCCGGAAAAACATAATCGGTTGAAATATGTATAAGGCGAGCACCGCATTCTCTTGAAGCAACCGCCAGATTTCTCGGCCCTATGGCATTTATCTTATAGGACAGATCCACGTCCTCTTCCTGTTTGTCAACCGCCGTATATGCCGCACAGTTTAATACGGCATAGGGCTTTACTTCCCTAAAGAGCCTCATTATCTCATCAATATCCGTAATGTCTGTTTTTATGATACCATCCATATCCACAACATCGGTATTGACAAGCTCATAATCCGTTTTACCTGCCAGCTCTTTGTTTACCGCTCTGCCGAGCTGTCCGTTGGCACCGGTCACAAGAATCTTTTTCATTTACAAAACCTCCGTTACCGGTTTAGACGAATCTTTATTGTTCCGTGCGTAAACCGTTTTTATTATTATAAGATCCAACATAAAATACATCATAAAATATACCGGAAAATAATACTTAAAATATGATGCGGGCGCAAGTATGAATACGATCAAAAAATGACAAATGAGCCCGCCTGTAAAGAAAAATCCCCAGGCCCTGCGTTTTATCAGAGAATATATAAACATACAGAACAGTATGAGGTGCGGAACATACAGATTATACGCTATTGTCTTTATGATGCTGATAACAAATTTAGCAAAGCCGGTAATACCGCCCTCTTTCCACTCAATATTATACGGTGTGGCCGCATAATGGAAAGCCCCTATCCTTGTTTTTATAAACACATCCGGATTGTTTTTAAATATGGTCTGACAGCCGTGAAGATAAGCTCTATAATCTTCATCCGTGGCGTTTTCCCGTCTGCCCTTGAAGCCCTCGTAGTAAAGGATAAGCACATCCTCGTAATTGATCTCTCCCAGCTCCGCATTTATCCGCTTGATCTCGGACACATCCAGATAACGGTCCACCTCTGCTATTGCTTCGGCGTTTTTATCTTCATCCAGACCGTTACCGAACATATTCGTAATGGTATATGCATAAAAAGGACCCATCCTGTTATCAGCCTTATCACCCATCCTCACAGGGAGGGCACCGTTCTGGGGAATCTGTACAAGATACTGCAAAAGCAGGCTTATCAGAACAACTCTTATAATGCTCTTTTTATTCCTCAGATCCGGATAACATACAAACATAAGAATGGGAAGGATTACCGCAAGATATATTCCCTCAGTCCTCCATTGGGTAAGAATTGCTCCAAGAAACAGAAGCCAGACAACCTTTATCCCGGTGGACTTTACCTCCTGCAACCTGTCCATAAGCATGGAAAACATTGTAAAAGCGTATAAAAGAAAATACACGGGTATTCTGTGCGCCGATGTTGTATAGGCAAGAACCGGCGGCAGAAGAAATACAAGATACATGAATACCCCGTATTTTTTCCCGAAAAGCTTACTTGTCCTGAAAACCGTGTATCCCGCAAAAAGCACCTGCAAAAGGACCTTCATAAGAACAGGCCCGAGCCAACCCGGTATTATCATCATGGTTATGATGTAGTAATAGGTTGTGAGATAATAGAACCAGGTATAATCCGCAAGCGCTGTCGCCTGTTCAAAGATAAGTCTTTCATCATTGCTCAAAAACCCCTGTGGTAATTTAAAGATCAGAACAGCTATTATGGGGATAAAATATATAAGGGCATACTTAAGAATGCCCACCGTGTTTTCGTTGTGTATCACAAGCGCCCTGTATATCAGAAATAATATTACAAAGGCCGCGATCCTGCATATTATGAAATTTACGGGTTGTGAAAAAGGCTCCACGGTAAACACCTTACCGTAAAGCAGAGATGTGATGATACTGTGCACAAGAGCAAGAGAGAGTGCGATCATATTCGATTTATCGATCAGTTTATCTTTAAGCTTTCCCATCAGCTAATCCACGTAAAAGCGGCAGAACCTCCGTCCTGCCGCCCAATATTAACCAAATAAATATATTATCCCTATTCTCCGAGGCCATTCTCAACGGCAGACACAAGCGCGTTTAATGCTACTTCTTCGTCTTCTCCTTCACAGATGAATTCGATTTCGTCTCCGCATTTAACACAAGCCCCTAATACACTGAGTACACTTTTTGCATTTGCAGTGTTTTCGTTAAATCTGAATGTAATGAGCGATTTATATTGCATTGCTTCCTTGCATAAAATGCCTGCCGGGCGAAGGTGCAAACCCGTAGGATTCTTTATAACCACTTTCTGACTAACCATCTAAATACCATCCTCCACGTTATAAGGATAATCCCCACTTAATTATACCTTAAATGTGCGATTAAATCAATGTCCTCTCAATGAGATCGGCAAGCCGTTTTGCATCCTCCTCAATGACTTTCTGGTCCTTCCCTTCTATCATTACACGCACAAGAGGTTCTGTTCCCGAAGGCCTGATAAGCACTCTTCCTTCACCCGCATATTTCTTTTCAAGCTCCTCTATAGCACTTACAACTTCAGGATATTCCGTATATCTGTCCTTAAGATGATTGGGAACAGGTGCATTGATAAGAGCCTGCGGAAGTACTTCCATAACACGTGCAAGCTCGGACAGTTTTTTACCCGAAAGCTTTACAACCTCAAGCAGATGAAGTGCGCTTAAAAGCCCGTCCCCGGTTGTATTTTCGTTTAAAAAGATTATGTGTCCGGATTGCTCGCCGCCCAATACAGCTCCTATTTCCTTCATATGTTCCAGAACATAACGGTCTCCGACCTTTGTCTGATCAACCTTTATTCCCTTATCCTTAGCCATAAGAAGGAAGCCTAAGTTTGTCATTACCGTAACCACTATGGTATTAAGAGCCAGCTCTCCCTTTTCCATCATGTCATTTCCGACTATTGCCATGATCTCATCGCCGTTAACTATCTTGCCGTTTTCATCGCAGGCCAGCAGCCTGTCCGCATCACCGTCAAAGGCCAGACCAAGATCCGCCTTTTCCATAACAACACGTGCACACAGCTCTTCCATATGTGTTGAACCGCAGTTGGAATTGATGTTTGTACCGTCCGGATTATTATGAATGGCGATAACATTTGCTCCCAGCTCCTTCAGGGTTTCGGTAGAGGTATAATATGCAGCCCCTTCCGCACAGTCGATGACGATCTTTAACCCCTCAAGGTCGGTCTTTATCTGCTTCATGGAATGATTTATATATTCCTCTCTCGCGTCCTGCCTGAACTTGAGCTTTCCTATCCTGGAACCGGTAGGCCTGGGGATATCTTTGTTATTATTCCTGATATGCTTTTCTATCTCATCCTCAAGTTCATCCGAAAGCTTGTAGCCATTTCCGTCAAAAAATTTAATACCGTTAAATTCGACCGGATTATGGGAGGCGGAAATAACCACGCCTGCGTCCACCTTGTATTTTCTTGTAAGATAGGCTATTGCGGGAGTGGGAAGAACTCCGACATATACCGCATTTGCTCCGACCGAACAGATACCGGACATCAGCGCATTTGCAAGCATACCGCCCGATACTCTTGTATCACATCCAACCATTATCGTAGGTCTGTATGATTTTTCTTCCGTAAGAACATGTGCACCGGCTGCGCCAAGCTGCATTGCAAGCTCACAGGTAAGTTCACTGTTTGCTATTCCTCTTACACCGTCTGTTCCAAATAATCTTGCCATCTTTATAAACTCCTCATCACTCTTCATTTTCAGACTGTTGTTCAGCCACTGCTTCTGCAGTCTCTCCGTGTATTCCCTGAGTATCACCGATCTGTCCTTCAGGCACGTCAGCTCCGCCTATATCATTCATCTGAAGAAGCACCGAAACCTTAACCTGTGTCGGCCCCGCATAAATACCCTTCGGATATGTAAAGGTAACCGGAACCTCATATACATTCGGTGTGGGAGGTGTATCCTCATCCTGAGGCAGAACACTGCTCATATCAACCTTACCGGTTATTGATGCTGCACCCACGGTTGCAAGGTTTTCGGCCAGTCCTCTTATGGGTACGGGTATTTCAACTGCCGGCTGCGTGATAACCGCCCTCATTCCTTCGGGAACATTTTCTATGGTCACGTTTGTTACGGGTACACTTACCACGGTATTTATGAGCGAGGTGATCGGTACCACCACTACTGCTTCCGTTTCTTCTCCGACTATCGATATGCCGCTTGGCAGATATTTCTTAAGATCGATGCCCACTGTTATACTGTCGGTTGCTCCCGTAACGTCTATTGCGGAGTCCGGAACGGTAAGCTCATTTATCTTATCCAGACTTGCATCATCACCTGTTACAATAATCGTTTCGATTGAGCTTGTAGGAGTGCCGGTTACGGCATATCCGTCTGCAGGAGTGCCGATGTAACCGTAAGTAACCGGAATTTCCTTTGTTTCGTATATATCCACCGTAACGCTGGTTCTGTCGATCGAAAGCTCAAGGTTTGATGTAGAAACCTTCTCTCCGTTCTTATCAACCAGACTGATAAGCTCATTGGCTCTGATATCGCTCTGCATATCCTCGACATCCACAACCACTTCCGCGTGATCTATCGTATTGATGACCGATTCGGGTCCCGATACTCTCACCACATTACTTGCAGCCTTAACATTGCCCACAGTATAGCCTTCAGCCGGCTCACCAGATGTGACAGGCTTTATGGTGAACTGTTTTTTTACAAGGTTTTCGATAATAACATGTATATTTTTTGTTCTCGAGGTGATCGAACTGATCCTGTCCGAATATTTTGTCGCTTTAACCTCTACCGGTACCACATTGCCATCCAGATTGTTCATATTGACAAAAGCGTAAAAATTGTCTTTTGACAACTGATTCAAAACAGACCTTTCAGCCTTAACGCTTATCGATATGGTTTGATTGTTCTCCGGGATCTCAAATGATTTTCCCTGGCTCTCCATTATATCCCCGTTTTCGACATGGATCGGTATTGAAGTAAACGGCATAACCATTACGGGATTGTCTATGCTTACCACCACAAGCCAGAGTATCATTGCCACAAGAAGAGAAGCCAGCTTTAAAACAAAGTTTTCGGATATCTTTTTCCATAAGATCTTTAATGTCTTCATTTGCTTTTTGTCCTCCCCTTCCACAATTTTAATTTGCGGTCCGGATCGGACTTAACCTTATTCTGAAGTAGCATAAGGCGATTACGCAGAAGATCGGAATCGACATTACGTGTAAGCTTCCCTTCGTAAGCCACCGATATCCTTCCCGTTTCTTCACTGACTATGATCGTCAGTGAATCGGTGGCCTCAGAAATGCCTACACCGGCTCTGTGTCTGGTCCCAAGCTCTTTGGAAAGAGCCATATTATCCGACAGAGGCAGATAACAGGTAGCCGATACCACTCTGTTACCGCGCACGATCACCGCACCGTCATGTAACGGTGTATTATGCTCAAAAATATTTATCAGCAGCTGATTTGAAACAATGGAATCCAGCTCGATACCTGTGCGGATATATTCATTAAGACTGTCCTGCTGCTCGATAACAATAAGAGCACCGGTCCTTACCTTCCCCATTTCTACACAGGCCTTTATTATCTCGTTTATCGTTTTATCCGAAAATCGTTCTTCTGCGGAAGAATTAAGATTCATGTTCAGAAACATCGAAACAAAATTCTTTCGACCAAGAACATCCAATGCTCTTCTCAGCTCGGGCTGGAAAATAACGATGAGAGTAATAAGGGCTACATTTAAGCCGTTTCTGACGATCCAGATAATTGTATTCATCTGGAAGATATATGCTATGAGAATAAACAGTACGATGACTATCATTCCTCTCAGCAATGACCAGGCCTTGGTGTTTTTTATCCACACCATGACCTCATAGACAAGAATAGCTATGATGAGAATTTCAACATAGTCGGTTGCGACCATTCTGGGAATGGAGTCAAAGGATATATATTTTTGTATGAAACTGACAAATGTACTAATCCCTTGCATCCAACCTGTCCCTGCTCCTGTTTGGTCTGTTTACCCGATTTATCTTTTTTACCTGAAGGTCTGTAGCCGATACCGTAAGCTTCGGTACAGCCTTTACGTAATAATAGTATTCCTCATCTTCAAACTGTACATATTCAGTCCGTGAATAATCGACCGAAAATACAAAGAAATGCAATATCAGCCCGACTACGGCACCTATAATGATACCCAGTAAAACCGAAGCAAAGGAAACATTCGCTCCGAGAGTACCGTCCCCTACAATGATCGCTATTATTTCCACAAGAGAACCTGCAACAATGGCGATCATCCAGGAATAATTTATCGATAATCTGCGGATTATATACACAACCAGAATGGTTATGGCAAAAACAATAACATAAAGCACCATGGTTTTGTTATTGACGACCGCATTCAGTATCCCTTTTAGCTGGTCTGCCGGCTGAGTATCTCCGGGATTCTGTATGGATGTACTGTTGGAAGTAATGTATTGAAGAAAATAATAAACAATTATTCCGCAAGCCACGGATACTGCCGACAAAGGAGAGCTTACAAGCCCTGCGCAGATGGGAACCGCAAAAGGCACATTAAACAGAAACGCCAGCGGTGTCAGAACCGCAGCAAGTGCACTGTCCGGTGAAAACCGTAAAAAGACCAGAAATAAAACCGCCATTATAACAAGAGTGGCAGCTGCAGCTATAAGCGAAAGCCTGTAAACATGAAGACAGATCATTAAAAATGAAAATAAAACAATGGTATTTACCGGCAGAAAAGAATTGATTATAGCTGCCATCACCGGAATAACGGGATTATCCAAAGTATCCATATAGCCCAGATGTTTATTTATCAACAGGTATGTAATTAACGCCAGAATAAACTTTAATACGGGTGTGATGAACATTTCGTATTTCCCGTATACATTCTTCAGGGCGTCTCGCACAAGAAGCAGATTAGTCATCGGTACATCCTTTATAATTTTTCATCATACATCGACAATAGCTTTCTCAATGCAGACTGATAAATCCTGACACTCTTTTTTGCTTTGTTATAACGGTATGTATACAGCAAAAAAGAAACCAGGGCATATATTATTAAAACTACCACATAGGCAGAAAGGAGCTTGCGAGCAAGCTCCATTATGTCCATTTTATAGAATTGTGCCATGAATGTCTCTATGTTACAGAAAACAAAGACACCGACTATAACTATAAAAGCTATGGTAACGCCAACCAGGCTTTTGGCAATGTTGAAACCTATATAATCGCTGCGGAAATAGCGGGTTATGGGTATCATCTTTTTGCCTTCGGTATCCTCGTACGAAGCCATTCTGGTCATCAGCTTAATTCTTTGTTCGTCAAGCAAAACTGCCTCCGATCAAAGGAAACGCATCTTTGAACCGCCGCTTGTAGGCTTTTTGGGTTCCGGCGGAGGAGCAATGGGCTTTGCAATTGCGGCATTGAGCCCGTGAGCCATATCATTCTTGCAGGCTTCACAGAACCTTCCGGATATGATGGGCTTTCCGCACTTCTCACAGGTAAGGTCAGAACCCTCTGCAGAGGAGAATGTAAGCCTTTCTTCCCTGAGCCACTGACGGATCTGTCCGATCTCAACTTCGCAGGCTTCTGCGGTTGTAGCAACCGTAGCAGAAGGATTATTGCGAAGATATTCCTTTACCTTCTGAAACTCTTCCTCAGACTTTTCCATACACTGAGGGCAGATCCCGGGACCTGCTATATAGTTGAATAATTTTCCGCATTTTCTACAATTTCTTACATCCATACCTTATTCTCCAATCCTTTTTTATCTCGGCGCGCCCGTAGCCAATGTCAAGCCGTATACTCTCGTATTACCGCACTGTTTAAAAGCCGCCGAAATTTCATCAATCGTACTGCCTGTAGTATATATATCATCTACAATGACGATTGAATTATAGTTTACATCATTTTTCTTAATTTTAAAAGCCCTTTTGAGGTTTTTTCGTCTTTCGTAAAGTCCCAGTTCCTTTTGCGGCGTGGTGTACCTGATCCTTTCCACCAGGTCCGTTCTTACCCTTATATTTGCAAGCTCTCCTACCCGTTTTGCAAGAAGCTCCGCCTGATTAAACCCTCTTTTTTTGAGTTTATCCCGGTGAAGCGGCACGGGGATCAGACAGTCAGGCCGGATTTTTTCCAGATCACGAAATGTTTCCCTGTATAACGCATATCCGAGATACTGTGCATATTCCCTCCGTCCCCCGTACTTATACTTAAATATTGTCTTCTGCATGGTACTGTCATAGATAAATGCCGAAAAACATCTTTCAAAATTTCTCTCAAATTTACCGCAGTTGTTACAGTACTCATCTTCCTCCTTCAAAAGGGGCGTTCCGCATTTCATGCATCTTTTAGAACCCACCCTTCTGAATTCCGTCAGGCATTCAGCATGAACCGGCATCGAACCGAAATTTACCGGTCTGTCACATACCGGGCATCTGCGCGGAAAAAGCGCGTCCGTTACAAGCTGAAGTATCGGATTTTTATGCTGTATATTTTTATTTTCAATCCTTATAAAGTTCAATCAGCCTCCTGTCAAGTCCGGTATATCTCAACACCTCTCTGTTATTGTTTACCATTTGCTGTATTACTTTTTTTGAGCCTATCAGCATCACACATCTTTTCGCCCGTGTTACCGCAGTATAGAGAATATTTCTTGTCATAAGCACTGCCGGTCCGTTCAAAACAGGGATCACAACCGCCGGATATTCGCTTCCCTGAGACTTATGAATGGTGATGGCAAACGAAAGCTCCAGTTCATCCAGATTTTCCCTTGAATACAAAACCTCTCTTCCGTCATCAAATCTGACCTCTACATACCCGGCATCAAATATATCGGTAATCACACCTATGTCTCCGTTGAATACCCCTTTTCCCGTTTCGCTTAAAAAGCCTGCCACATTCTTTTGTTCCCAGGTGATCTCATAATTGTTCTTTGTCTGCATTACCTTATCTCCGACCCTAAAGGAGCTGCTCCCGAAAACAATTTCCTTCTTTTCGGGAGACGGGGGATTCATCTCTTCCTTCAGTCTCTGATTAAGATTTATGACTCCGAGTAAGCCTTTTTTCATCGGCGCCATTACCTGTATTTCATACGGATCACATTTAAAATGTTTTGAAAGCTTTTCTTTTACCAGATAATTTATCCCTCTTATTATTGCCTCTTCATTATCCCGTTCTAAAAAATAGAAATCATCACTTTTAGAATTGTCCAGCTTCAGCTCTTTTCCGTTCAGCATGGCGTGGGCATTAAGAATGATGTCGCTTTCTCTTCCCTGTCTGAAAACATAATCAAGTGTTACAACCTTGATCATGCCGCATTTGATAAGATCCGTTAAAACAGCCCCCGGTCCGACCGAAGGAAGCTGGTGGTCATCGCCTACCATTATAAGCCTGCACCCGGGCGCTATCGCTGACAGAAGTGCATCAAACAGATATATATCCACCATCGACATTTCATCTATAACTATTACATCCGTCTCCAGAGGGTTATCCTCATCTCTCCCGAACTGGGCAAAGCCTTCTTCTCCGCCGCCGCTGACCTCCAGCAATCTGTGAATGGTCATGGCCTCATTTCCGGTAGCTTCACTAAGCCGCTTTGCGGCTCTTCCGGTAGGCGCACCCAGCATTACATGCATTCCCCCGGATGAAAAATATTTCAGGAGCACATTTATCAGCGTGGTTTTTCCGGTACCCGGTCCTCCGTTTATGATAACTACTCCGTTTGTAACAGCTGCAACAGCTGCATCTCTCTGTTTTTCATCCAGTTCTATATCGGAGAGTTCCTCAAGTTGTCTGATTATTCCCTCTTTATCCGCATATTCTTCCTTTAACGCTCTGTCTATCTCATAGAGCTTATATGCGGCATCCTCTTCCTTATAATAAATATCCGCCTGATATATAACAGGCCCTTCTCCGTTATCTTTTCTGATCACCCTGTTCGATGCAAGAATACCGGCCAGTTCGGATTTAACACGGTCCTTTTCAACTCCGAGAATACCGGCTGCCCTTTCTTTGAGCATTTCCTCGGGAAGGCAGTCATGCCCCTCCATTCTGCTCTCCGACAGCACATATACTATTCCGGCCCTTATCCTGCTCCCGGAATCTCTTTCTATTCCGGCTTTTATAGCGATATCGTCAGCCGTCTTAAAGCCAACCCCGGACATCTCCTCGGTAAGCCTGTACGGGTCGTGTTCTATGATACTGTATATTTCATCATGATATTTTTCATAGAGCTTTAAGGACAGGTTTGTCGAAATTCCGTGATCAGCCATAAACATCATAGCCGAACGGGTATGGGATTTTTCTTCGAATATCGATCCCATCATACGGGCCTTCATTTCACTTATACCCTTGATCTCGGCAAGTCTTTCCGGCTCTTCTTCCATTATCCTGAATGTATCGCTTCCAAATCGCTTTACTATTCTTTCCGCAAGTGCTTCTCCTATACCCTTTATGGCCCCGCTTGCGAGATATCTTTTCATACCTCGTGCATCAGTAGCCTGCACTTCTTT
>JAILOD010000238.1 GCA_024691015.1 Lachnospiraceae bacterium | reverse complement strand
TAATCTGTAAAGCCGGGCACAGCAAAATTATAGAATGACTGATCAGTCAGGGGAGGATTTAATCTTCCCCTGCTTTGTTTTTGATTTTTTTTCCTGATCGTAAAGGAGGGCGGCATCGTCCTTCTTTATTTTTTTTATGGTTTTAACCACATAGATATTTCCGTTCTCGGCCTTTTTGATCCGTATCTTGCCTTTGAGAAATCCATGCTCTTTGCATTTTGCCAGACAGAGATAGTGTTTGGAATTAAGAGTAAACCAGTGAATTTTGATCTTTGCCGGATTGCCGCATTTGAAGCATCGCATCGAAGACACTTCCTTATCCGAAAGCGCGTATTGTTTTTTCTTAAACTCTCTGGAAATATATTTTGAATAGGTGTCAAAGGTCACATGAACCTCGTGCAGAATATCCGAAGGAGTGTGGAAAACATCAAAGGAATACCGTTTCATAACAGGGCTTCCAAACATTGCCTTCAAAATGAGCGCAGTATAATAAGCGTCGTTTTCGGCACGGTGAAAGGCTTCGGATTTATCAAGATGAAGAAAATCCACGGCATACTCCAGTGAACGACGACTTTTTCCGTCCTCGTAATTCAAACTGAACAGCTTTTGAACATCCAGATATGTAAAGGGCTCTTCCGAAAGAGGATTCATATTATAGAACTGCATGTTGTACTGAAGCTCTGTAAGATCAAGCGAACCCCAGGTGCAGAAAATATAGTCATCCTCGCACCAGTCAAGAAAGTCTTTCATTACAACAACAAAGGGGTCGGCATCTTTAAGATCCTTTATCTTTAAATGAATGATCTTTTGCGTCATGAAATGCATTTTTTTATATACCTGCGGCCGGACATAACGGTCAAACCTGTCGACTATCCTGTTTTTGTCATCAAGCTTTACGGCACCGATCTCTAATATTTCAAAGGGAATCTTGGGATTTTCGGTCGATGGGCTACCCTGATTCCATTCAAGATCCAATACAATGTAATTACTCATAGGCAGATTATACTATAGCCCGTGTCTGCTTTCAAATAACAGTGATATTCTTAAAATGCAGATCAACAGCAGCTTTTATCAAAATGGAGTGAACAGGATGAAATTTTACGCTTCACTGCAGCACCGAATTTCAGTCTCGATTTGATAAAAGAATTTGTTTCAATAAGCTTATTCAAATAATAATTATTCATATAGCCGTATAAGTGAAGACGTTCGGCATAATATATAACGTCGCTTTCTATGAGACATAGTTCGTTAAGCCGTTCAAAAAGCATACGGGATGGTATTAATACTCCGGTCATAAGTGAATAATATATGATTTCGGAAGATAAGAGGTGGAGATGGTTTGACAAGAATAGTCGGAGTTTTTTACGGATTTCTTTGCTGAAGAATTCGGCTGATTGAGAGAGTAAAAGAACCTGAGCCGAAGACGGGTTTTTAATAGTGATGAAAATATCCCAGAAGAGATGATCTTTAATAAGAGAATAATCTTCGGTTTTCAGACGGTCTCCAAGAAGTTCTTCAATATTGAAAATAATGGAATTTTCGGAAAGATAATACAGCACATTTTCACAGCGAAGGGCTGCTCTTAAAAGTGCATTAACAACTTTTCCGACAGAGTTCATTTCGCAGAGCTTTAATTCGGTATCCTGAGGAATCTCCCTTCCCAAAAGAACCGGAATACGATCAAGCTCGCAAAGTCTGAAATCAGACTCTGAAACTACAAAACCATTCAGTGCTGTGATTATTTCACAGATCTGAATCTGATTTTCGATATGCAATTGTTTTACCCCCATAATTAAGATTTGTAATTAAGAATTGCCCAATTAAAATGATATTGCTCCGGCACATCAATACGACCGTAGATGTATGCCGGGGATGATCCGTCCGCATTTAAATAGAATGTTCATCAAATATGATCACTTTTTGGAAATTTGACATATGAATAAATCTTTCTAACGAGAGGCCATAGATCTCTATAATGAATAAGAGCCGGTCTCCGAGCTGTTTTATGTCAGGAATTTTTTTTAAAACGGACTTACCGCTGAAATTGTATAATAATGTATACAACAATTAAATTAAAACATACAGGAACAGGTTGTTTCGGAATAGTGAAATGATATAGATAAATTTTTGACAGAGGATAAGTCAAGTGTAAAAAGTCATTACTGTTCAGATCCGAGCCACTCACAAGCTGCGTGGCTACAAAGTTTTACACCAGGCAGACAAACTGTCAGATACAGATTTAACACATACAGTGGCAAGTATGTTAAAATGATTACTGTTTACACTTTAAATGCATACCAAGAGAAAAAATGAATAAAAACACAAAAACGGTTATCGGAATACTGGCGCATGTTGACGCCGGAAAAACTACATTATCTGAAGCAATACTTTATCTTACCGAAAGCATCAGAAGTCTTGGAAGAGTGGATAAGGGAAACACCTTTCTGGACACGAACGATATGGAAAAGAGACGCGGGATCACGATTTTTTCCAGAGAAGCCACATTTTCAATAGGTGAGAGAGAGTTTGTATTGCTGGACACCCCGGGGCACGCGGATTTTTCTCCCGAAATGGAGAGGTCGCTTAGCGTGCTCGATTATGCACTGCTCCTTATAAGTGCGCCCGACGGGGTAACGGCACAGGTCCGGGTTTTATGGCGTCTTTTGAATATTTATTCTATTCCGACAATAATTTTTGTAAATAAAACAGATCAGTTTTTGGGAGATAAAGAGGCTCTTTTAAGTTCTATAAAAGCGGAGCTTTCATCGTCTGTCGTGGATTTCACGCAGGATATGAATTCCCCGGAAACCGCGGAAGAACTTGCGGTTTGCGATGAAGAGCTGTTAAACGCATTTTTGGATGGCAAAAAGATCACAGATGATGATATAAGAAAACTAATTTCGGAAAGAAAGCTTTTTCCGCTGTTTGCAGGCTCGGCTCTTAAAATGGAAAAGCTTGATGAATTTCTCTCAGGGCTTGAAAAATACACATCTATGCCGGTTTATCCGGAGAAATTTGCAGCCCGGGTTTATAAGATCACGCATGAAAATTCGGTTCGTCTTACCTGGATAAAAATGCTGGGCGGGAGTTTAAGTGCAAAAACTGTGCTTGAGGATGTTAAGGATGAAAAGGATTCTGCGGAAAAGGTTGAGCAGTTAAGGATATATTCGGGCGATAAATTTACTCCCGTTCAGGAGGTTTTTGCAGGAGATATTGTTGCACTGACAGGACTTACGGGAACTTTTGCCGGTCAGGGGCTGGGTGAATGTGAATCCGATCCTGTCCGGGTTTTGCAGCCGATAATGACGGTCCGGATAATTCTGCCCTCCGGGAGCGATCCGTTTAATTCATACCGCTCGTTAAAGGTTCTTTCCGAAGAAGATCCTTCTCTTAACATTGTTTACGAAGAGGAAACCGGAGAAATCGATGCGCAGATCATGGGACAGGTCCAGAAGGAAATTCTGCATGAAACCATTCTTAACCGGTTTGGTCTGGATGTGAGTTTCGGTCCCACAAAGATCGTATACAAGGAAACGATAGACGGAAGTGTTGAGGGAGTCGGCCATTTTGAGCCGCTCAGACATTATGCCGAGGTGCATCTTATGCTGGAAGGCAGCGGGCCGGGAAGCGGGCTTAGCTTTGAGGCGGATTGCCCAACGGATATTCTGGCAAAAAACTGGCAGCGGCTGGTTCTGACACATTTGCAGGAGAGAAAGCATCGCGGCGTTCTTACCGGTTCGCCGATCACGGATATGAAGATCACCCTGGTTTCGGGAAAGGCTCATTTAAAGCATACCGAAGGCGGGGATTTCAGACAGGCGACCTACAGGGCCGTGCGTCAGGGGCTTATGATGGCGAAGTCCGTTCTTTTGGAGCCGTTTCTGGATTTTGTGATGGAGCTTCCTCAGGAAAATCTGGGACGGGCCCTTACTGATCTGGATAAAATGGGAGCGGTTTTCGAGCAGCCCGATAGCGTGAATGGCCGTGCGATCATAAAAGGTTATGCTCCTGCCGTGACACTCAGTGAATATCCTGAGGAGCTTATGGCGTATACAAGGGGTGAAGGGCAGCTTTCGAATTCGTTTAAAGGCTTTTATCCCTGCCACAATGCGGATGAAGTGATTGAAAAGACGGGTTATGATCCGGAAGCGGATCTGAGAAATCCGTCGTCTTCGGTATTTTGCAGCCATGGCTCGGGTACCGTGATCCCGTGGTACGAGGTGCGGGATTACATGCATATCGGCAGTGAATGGGAGTCGGAGGAGCCGGTATCGGCACCGGTAAAACCGGCGGTTTCCTACAGTGAAGAGGACCTTATGGCGATCTTCGAGAGGACATACGGGCCGATAAAGGAGAATCGTTTTAATAATAATCACGAGCGGCGTGAGGTTAATTTTAATAAAACAAAAAGTCCGTCCAAGCCATATAAGGGGCAGAAGCTTCCGGAAAAGGAATATCTGCTGGTGGATGGCTATAATATCATTTATTCCTGGGAGGATCTTAAGGATCTGTCAAAGTCGGATATGAAGGCTGCCCGGGATAAGCTTATGGATATTTTATCGGGATATGCAGGGTTTTCAAAGGAAAGCGTGATCCTGGTTTTCGATGCATACAAGGTGAGTGGCGGAGTTGAGCGCATCTACAAGTATCATAATATCGATATCGTGTTTACCGCAGAGGCGGAAACCGCTGATCTTTATATAGAAAAGACCGCACACGAGCTGAAGAAGAACTATGCCGTGACCGTTGCAACATCCGATGCGGTTGAACAGGTGATAATCTACGGTGCCGGTGCGTACCGGCTGTCTGCGAAGGATCTTCTGGAGCGGATCCTGCAGGCTGATCGGAGGATCAAAGAGGATTATCTGGATACTCAGCAGTCTTCAAAGAGCTTTTTGGGGGATGTCATAGGCGAAGACGTGAGGAAAATGACGGAAGATGCGTGAAATTTAACGTAATTTTTGGAAGTTTGACACAAATTACATATTTTGTTAAAAATCTGCTTGCAAAAATAAATAATCTATAATATAATAACACTTGCGTTTTAGAGAACGTTCTTTTGCGCCTCTAGCTCAGCTGGTAGAGCACCTGACTCTTAATCAGGGTGTCCAGGGTTCGAGTCCCTGGAGGCGCACGCAAAGGCACTGGTTTTGTGGACAAAGAGCCATGGGGCCGGTGTTTTTTTTCCCCATAACCAACGAGGTGTGGAAAAAATAACGAGGTGTGGCTCAGTTTGGTAGCAAAAACGTCCGGTGGACGTTTTTGAGCACCGTATACGAGCGCTGAGCGCGAGTGGTGCCGTAAAGCTACGTTCGGGGTAAGGGAGAAAGGTTTATTTTAACAATTTAATAGTTATAACGAGGTGTGGCTCAGTTTGGTAGAGCGCTACGTTCGGGACGTAGAG
>JAILOD010000235.1 GCA_024691015.1 Lachnospiraceae bacterium | reverse complement strand
CGTATAGGAATCGTAAAAACAGTGTTGCTATCTGTAATTTTCTGAAGAGGAATGTCACAGGGAATATAGGAGGGAATAAAATGAATGAGAATGTGAAGGAAAAAACAATTAAGGGACATAAGAATGGAATAACTGCGATGGTAATGTTTTTGAGTTTGTATCTGATCGCAATACTCGGCGTTATTTACACTGCATTGCATCTCGAAGGTGGCGATAGCGGAAACCTGGTTCTATTTATAGCTTGCATAATATATGTATCGTTGGGATGGATACCCTTTATGGGACTTAAAGTTTTAAAGCCAGGTGAAGCTCTTGTGCTTACGCTTTTTGGAAAATATATCGGAACACTTAAAGAGGATGGATTCTATTTCGTAAATCCTTTCTGTACAGCCTTCAATCCTGCTGCTGATACAAAACTTGGACAGAGCGGAGATATCGCGGATGGCAAGAAAATTGGTGGAATTACTATTTCTGAGGGCAACTTGTCTCTTAGCGGAGGAGAAAGCGGATCCAAGAAGATATCTCTGAAGGTGATGACTCTTAGTAATTCAAAGCAGAAGGTTAATGATGTTTTGGGCAACCCTGTGGAAATCGCAGTGGCAGTTATGTGGAAAGTTACAGATACAGCCCAGGCAGTCTTTGCGGTTGATAACTACAAAGAATATTTATCGCTTCAATGTGATACTGCAGTAAGAAATGTTGTAAAGCTCTATCCTTATGATGTAACAGAGAATGTTGATACGACAGGAGATGGCATGGCTGATGATGGTAGTCTTCGCGGATCAACTGAGGTTGTTGCAAATCGTATTAAGGAGGAGATTCAAAGCAAGGTTAACGGCGCAGGTATTGAAATTGTGGATGCGAGGATCACTTACCTTGCATACGCTCCCGAAATTGCCGCAGCAATGCTTCAGAGACAGCAGGCAGCAGCTGTGGTTGATGCCAGAAAGCTGATAGTAGACGGCGCTGTTGGCATGGTAGAGCTGGCCCTTGAAAGGTTAAATGAAAAGGAACTGGTAGATCTTGACGAGGAACGTAAGGCGGCAATGGTTTCAAATCTCTTGGTTGTTTTGTGCGGAAATCATGACCCACAGCCTGTAGTTAATTCAGGAAGTTTGTATTAATGGCTGAGAAAAAACAAGTACCCCTTCGACTGAGCGCAAAGTTATATGATGCTATCGCTGCCTGGGCAGAGGATGACTTTCGCTCGGTCAATGGACAAATTGAATATTTGCTTACTGAGTGTGTCAAACAGAGGAAAAAGGACGGTAAGTACGTGTCTGAGCATTTGGATGAACCGCCGGAGTTTGATATCAAGTAAATTCCCATATTCAATGGAAACGAAATAAGAATAATTTTATACATGTTTTACGTGGTCTTAATTATTGTCTGAGATAATAGATTTAGAACTTTTGCGATTGCATAGATACAAGCTCTTAAGTTTCATAATTAAATCTTACAATAATTAGGAGGATACACATGGTAAAAGGTATTAAAAAGGTATTCGTTTCAGGGATATTAACGACGGCTCTTGTTTTCGGTTCTGCCTGTGGTGGATCAAAAGAAGCAGATCAATCCGGCACAGATCAGACATCTGCAGGCGAAAGCCAGAGCGCAGAGAGTACAACGGAAGAAAGCACGGAAACAGAAACAAGTACAACTGACAATGGTGCAGCTGAAACAGCATCAGGAGATGATACTATAAATATTGCCGTTACAGCAGATATAACAACAATGGACGTTCACAAGACAAGTAATGATTACATTGTACCCATGAATGTTTTTGATACTCTTTTTGAGGTTGTTCTAAGCGATGATGGATCAACCAGTATAGAAAAGAGTCTCGTAGATGACTACACTGTATCCGATGACGGACTTACTTATAGCTTCACTTTGAGGGATGGTGTGGTATTTTCTGACGGAACCCCTTTGACAGCAGAGGATGTGAAGTTTACCTTTGAGCGTATGCTTACTCTTCCTGAAAGTGAGCAGTCAGACTATGCTGCATCGATAGAAGGCGCTCAGGCACTGATGGATGGATCAGCCACAGAGCTTAGTGGGATAAAAGTTGAGGATGATACGCATCTGACAGTAACTCTTTCAGAGCCTTTCTCAGGTTTTCTTGCGGAGCTTGCAACTCCTTCAACAAGTATCCTTTCTAAGGAAAATGTGACGGCAGCAGGTGATGATTTCGGCGTGGTACCTGAAAAGACGATTGGTTCAGGCCCATATGTAGTGACTTCCTGGGAGACAGGATCAAGCCTTACTTTTACTTATAATACAAATTATTGGGGACCCGAGCCCTCTGTGAAAAATGTAAACGTCAGAGTCATGGACCCTTCTTCCATAGACATGGCTTTTCAGAAAGGTGATCTTGATCTTATAGACTGCATGAAGATTGACAGTGCGATCGTAGAGTCAACTTATAAAACCAAATTTGCGGATAACATTGTATCCGTTAATCGCCTTGGAATTAATTATTTCCTTTTAAATGAAAAAGTAGAAGCACTTTCAAATGTTCAGGTAAGAAAAGCTATACAGATGGCTATAGACCGCCAGTCCATGCTGGATTCAATCTATAATGGTGACGGTAAGCTTGAAGATGGAATTTATCCTTCAGGTTGTCTGTACTACTGTGACGATAACCAGGGATGGCTTAAATATGACCCCGAAGGTGCAAAGGCACTTCTTGCAGAGGCTGGCTATGCAGACGGCTTTGATCTGGAGATCTCCATGGATACAGAAGGATCAACAGCTGCAGAACAAAATGTTGTTCAGGTAATCGCACAAAATCTTAATGATATTGGAATCAACGCAACTATCAAGAGCTATGACCACGCAAGCTGGCTTGAAGCCAGAAACAGTGGTGACATGCAGGCATTCCTTGCAATGTGGACACTTGACTACAATGATCCCGATAATGTTATCTATACATTCTTCGGAAGTAAAGATAACACGGTTGTAAGATCCAATAACTATCCGGATGAAACAGTAATAGGACGTGTTGCAGCTGCAAGAGGAATAGTTGACCCCGATGAAAGAGCAGCAGAGTATGCAGCACTTGAGAAAAAACTTGTTCAGGAAGATGCTGTATGGGTTCCCATGTTTTCATTAAAGCATCTCTATGTAAAGAGCGACCGTATAGATAAATTCGTGCCTCACTGGGCAGGATGGAGTGATTTCTACTTTAAGGGAGTGACACTTAAATAAATGAGCGGTTTTATCAGAAGGTGCGTCGGGGTTGTCCTGGTTCTTATTGGCGTAATGGCGCTGATCTTCATTATTTTGAGGATCGTTCCGGGAAACCCTGCCGCAGTTCTTTTAAACGACCATGTGAATAAAGAAACCATAGAAAAACTGACGGCATCGATGAATCTTGACAAATCGATACCGGAGCAGTTTTTCTTGTATTTGTCAGGAGCACTAAGGGGCGATCTTGGCCAGAGCTATTACATGAAAAAACCTGTACTGACGCTGGTTCTTGAAGCTTTCCCATATACGGTGAAACTGACAGTTCTTGCTGCCGCATTTGCGTGGATCTTTGGGATTGGTGTCGGAGTAATATCCGCTATTCACCATGACAGATTGCCGGACTATCTTTTCAGG
>JAILOD010000228.1 GCA_024691015.1 Lachnospiraceae bacterium | reverse complement strand
ACATCGCTCTATTGTATAATGAAAAGCGCTTATAAATATTATGTAATCCAATTATTATATTTTTATAAACTATCACCCATTAATTCTATTTACACAATAACCTTTATTCCCCATAAAGGAAAACCAAGGAGTAATCCATGAAACAAAGACTCAAAAAAATCGTTACCAATAAAATTTTTATTGTCATAATGGCAGTTATTGTGATCGCTGTCTGTGTTATAGTCCTGCTTACCCGGCCTGCCTATCTGGAAGCGGATGCCTCCATGAGGGAAATGGCATCCAAACTTGAATTTGCCGGAGATGTAGAAGCAAATGAAACAAAGACGATTTACTCCATTGTCACCCAGACCAAGGTTTCAAACGTAGCCGTATCGGAGGGTGATCATGTTGAAAAGGGTGATGTACTTGTTGAACTTGATAAAACAGCCATAACCTATGACATAAAAGAAAAAGAACTTGCCTTAGAGCAGGCCAGACTGGATCGTGACAATACGCTCGAAAGCCAACAAAGTGAGCTTGAACAGCTGGACAAGGAATTAAAAAGCGGGCTTAACGCCGAAATAGTAGAGAAACAGACTGCTCTTCATAACGCACAATCCGAATATGACACTCTGGTATATAAATGGAACAAAGCCGTTCAGGATTATGGCAACGGTCTTAATCAGGATCTTGTTAATGCAAGAAATACTCTTTACAGCGCACAGGTTGCCTACTGTAAGGCAGAAAAAGACGGTGCGGCAAACATAGAAACACTGGAGGAAGAATTACATACCAAAGAAAAAGCCTATGATGCTGCAAAAAAAGGAGACTCAGATGCAGATATCGCAGCCGCCAGAGGCGAATACAAGGAAGCAAAGAAAGCACTTGAAGAAGCAAAAACCAGGCTGGATACCGAACTCGATTCACAGCAGGTCAATGTCAACAACGCCACTGCCAGCCTTACTGCTGTTGACAACAGTATAAATGAACAGAACAAGGAATTCTATGTTTTTGAATTCATAAAAGTATCTTCCGCTCTTGCCGATGCCCAGGCAAGCTTATCTTCAACCCAGATGGCAATGAAATACAAAAAAGAAGACCTCGAGAGAAAGGTTGAAGCACAAAGCGCAGCAACCACTGTATCTCAGGCACAGGTTGCACTCGACAGGCTTAAGTTTGATTATGATAATTACACCATAACTGCTCCCTGCAGTGGTTTTGTATCAGGATTGAATATTAAGGTAGGCGATACCGTCGGAACCAATCCTCTTATGAGTATTCTGAATTATGATACTATGAAGGTTTCCATTGATGTGGACGAATACGATATCGGGAGATTCCAGATGAATGCACCCGTAAAGGTAAAGATCAATTCACTTGACAAAACCTTTGACGGAAAAGTCACAAGCATTGCTGCAAAAGCAGAAAAGAAAAATGATCTCTCGTTTATCCGGATAGAGGCCAGCTTTAACCCGGATGAGCAGATCAGTGCGGGAATCGGAGCAACCGTTTATACCACTGAAACAGAAGATGATGTGATGCTTTGTGTCCCTTCCGATGCAATCTCATATAACACAGAAACCGGCGATTCGGAAGTTACTGTAGTAGAAAACGGAGCAACAAGACAGCAGGCCGTAATACCCGGAATAGAAAAAGACGGATATACCCAGATCATCGACGGGCTTTCCGAAGGAGATACCGTAAGATATCTTGAAGGTAGTAACAGCGACGATGAATCAAGTGAGGAATAATTATCATGTCTGAACTTCTTTTGGAAATGAAGGATATAGTACGAGAATTTGACACCGGCGGTGAAACCCTGCGTATTTTAAACGGTATCGATCTGAACGTAAACCGCGGAGAATTTCTTGCAATAGTCGGTCCTTCGGGTTCCGGTAAATCAACCCTTATGAACATAATAGGGCTTTTGGACGTCGCAACAAGCGGCAGCTATATACTGGATGGAAAAAACACAGCTGATGCCAACGAAGAAGAGCTTGCTCACATTCGCAATAAAGAGATCGGTTTTGTCTTTCAGCAGTATTTTCTTCTTCCCAGATTAACCGCAAGAGAAAATGTAATGATTCCAATGTTTTATGCTGATATGCCCGAGACTGAACAGCTTGAACGTTCAGCCGAGCTATTGGAAAAGGTCGGCCTTAAGGACAGAATGGATTTCTATCCCAATCAGCTCTCCGGTGGATTACAGCAGAGAGTTGCGATCGCAAGAGCTTTGGCAACAGGCCCTTCTCTTTTACTCGCAGATGAACCTACCGGAGCATTAGACCAGAAAACAGGTAAACAGATAATCAATCTTTTCAAGGAACTGAACAATGATGGCACTACGGTCATTATGATCACACATGATGCCTCGGTTGCCTCAAATGCAAAAAGAATACTGAAAATTCTTGACGGAAATATCAGTGCCGGAGAAACTGCCGATGCGTAAAAGACCCAAAATGGGATTATTCAGCAAAAAAATATATGTTCTTACCCAGATAAACAAAATGGTATTCCGAAATATGCGATCGGATGCCTTAAGGACCTTCTTGACCTGTCTCGGAATAATCATAGGAACCGCATCTCTTATCGTCATGATGACTATTATGGACCTTAGAACCGAAGAAAGCGAAGCCTCAATAGACAAATACGGCCTTGCTGAAATTGACGGTAATTTAGAAAAAGATTCCGGCGGTCTGCTTGAAAAAGATATCAGGTTTTTAAAAGGACTTGATAATACAGCCGGTTTTTCTCCGGTAATCAATTCAGAAAGTCAGATAACGGTAAAAGTCGGCAACAATATATGCAAAAACGTCGACCTTTTAGGAGTTGCTTCCGAATATCTTACAGTTTCCAAAACCCGGAAATTCATTAAAGGAGCTTCTTTTTCCAAAGCTGATGTAGACGACGAAAACTATGTATGTGTCATTACAAAAAAGCTCGCCAACAAATTGTTTAACACAACGGATTGTATCGGCGAAGAGCTTCTTTACAAAGGGCTCTCCTTCCGTGTTTACGGCGTATATATTTCTGCCTCCGGAGGTATGGACAACTACGGTATGCTGATCCCTTATACTGTTATGAAAAAGCTTACAGGCAACGGCATATATAAATATTACGTTTATCCCGCATCCCACAGAGATGCCGAAGAATTGAGCGAAACAATAATATCATATATGGTCGAACGCTTTCACGACGATGATGGTGATGTATTCTACTGTAATTTCGATATTTATAATCTGACTGACGCCTGGGACGAAATCACAAATGCAGCTATATTGCAAATTGTTATAGCCGGCATTGCCCTTCTTATCGGAGGCATAGGCATCATGAATATGATGCTGGTATCCGTCAGTGAAAGAGTTTATGAAATCGGTCTTAGAAAAGCACTGGGATCTTCAAGCAAAAGGATCCAGCTTCAGTTTGTTATGGAGGCTGTTATGCTTTCAATCACGGGAGGCAGCATAGGTATCATTCTCGGTGTGCTGTTTTCTGTTATCTACTGCATAGCCAATAGCACACATTTACATATTAATATCGCGTCCGCTTTGGTCAGTTTTTTCTTTTCAATGGCCGTAGGAGTATTTTTCGGATGGGCTCCGGCCAAAACTGCCAGTGCTCTTCAGCCCATTGACGCCCTCAAAGGAGAATAAACAATGAAATCCATAACCATTTTTACACAAAATCTCAAAATGGTTTTAAGAAATATTCTTTCCAACAAAAAAAGAAACTTCCTAACCTGTCTCGGAAGTATTTTGGGTGTTGCCGCAGTCATGTCCATGTCTGCGGGATTTAGTGTAATGACCGGTATAATGTCAAGCACATTTACGAATTCCGGTCTCGGAAATCAAATCATATACATATATGACAATGAAACAAACTCTTCGGGATTTACCACGCAGGATATAAATAATCTCGAAAACATTGACGGTGTTCTTGCTCTCGGTCCGCTTATTGAACTCCCCAATCTTCAGACTGTTATTTCGGGATACCGTTCTTTTGATAAAACCTGGGTAATCGGCCGAAGCAATTCATTTTATGATATCGATACAGCAGGAAAAGTTATCTTAGGCAGAAGTATAACCGAGGGCGATATAAGAGAGAAAGCAAAAGTATGTATTATTTCAAAAAAACTTGCAGAGAAACTGTTTAATGATGCTAAAACGGCGTTAAACAAAAAGATAATGTTCGGTAACCTTGAATACGAGATTGTCGGAGTTGATAATATTCTCAGCGGTTCACTGGACAGACAGATGTCCTTGGAATCCGGCAACAAATATTCCGTTACATTACCCTACACCACAATGGAATCGGTTTACGGTATATCTCCAAGAAGCTTTATCGTTTACTGCAAGTCCGAAGAGCTGGAAAAAAAGAAGAAAGCGCATAAAGAAATCAAAAACTATCTGGAGAACATAATGCATCTTAAGGAGGATAGCGGGTATATTACTATGTTCGGAGAGGATATGCTTGCAGAATATCAGGCGCAGCAAAAAAAACAGGGACGCGAACAATCATTGATAGCCGGCATCTGTATGCTTGTCGGTGGAATCGGCATTATGAATATGATGTTTGTCAGTGTGACTGAAAGAACAAAAGAGATCGGCCTGCGGAAAGCACTCGGGGCTACTCCTCAGAGAATCCAACAACAGTTTCTTTTTGAATCCGTAATATTATCTCTGACCGGTGGTGTTGTAGGTGCAGTTATCGGTGTGATAGTCAGCCTGATCATAAGTGTCGGTGCCTTCTTATTACTGAGAACGGATAAAGAATACGGAAGCGCAGTCCCGCTTATGATCAGTGTAGAC
The DNA here is from genome assembly GCA_024691015.1 of Lachnospiraceae bacterium. GTDB lineage: Bacteria > Bacillota > Clostridia > Lachnospirales > Lachnospiraceae > NK4A144. Next base: position 6,554 of record JAILOD010000228.1, on the reverse strand, counting down.
GTTCCGGTAATGATCCTGGGGCTTATATTTTCAGTTCTTATAGGCGTGATATTCGGGTGGATGCCGGCCAGAAAAGCCAGCCGGCTCAACCCTATCGATGCGCTTAAACTTTGATCATTCCCTGGTGGCCTTCATATCCACCTTACACTTATACATTTCGGCATCAGCTCTTTCAAAGACATCCTCTATCGAAGAATCTATATTCGGATCATAAAGAGCATACCCTATAGCTGCGGAAATCCTCTCCCAGGGCTTAAGATTTTTATCTTTGCCGAGCCTCTCAAGCTCGCCTTTAAACTCGACCACAAGCTGATCCACTATCTCGTAATCATTATTCTTTAAAATGATCGCAAACTCATCTCCGCCGATCCTGAATACCGGAGAGTGTTTAAAAACATTACATACAAGCTTACAAAGATTCTTTATTGCCACATTTCCCTTATCATGGCCATATTCGTCATTGGTCTTTTTCAGGAAGTTAAGATCGATCATTCCGATACCGTATTTATCCAGTCCGTCCTTGATCTCCTCGCGCAGCTTGTTGATCTCATTATCATAAGCCGTCTTATTTCTTATGCCTGTCAGCGAATCTTTGTTAGCAAGTGCCTGAAGATTCTTTGCCTCCTGCTTTGTTTCCGAAAGCTCTCTTGTTGTACTGACAAGGTTCTTCATATACTTATCAAGCTCCAGTATCATAAATGCGGTCTGACTTGCAAGTGATGATATTTCATCCGATGTGTTCACATCATATTCAATGAAACCGGCAATTTCAGGATCCTTGCTGACTGTATACTGTTTAACGTTATTGGCAAGGTTATCAATTTTGTGAATATATTTTTTATTGATAAATATAAGCAGAAAGATCACGCATATGACAAGTATCAGAGCTATTCCCAATATCTGTTTGATGGTTCTGTTAAGTATCTCCTTATTGACCTTCATGATCTCAAGATCGATGGCGATCAGTCCAAGCCTGTGTCCTTTTATCGTAAGCGGTTTGTAATAGCCGTACGTATATCCGAATTCATTATCATATATTTCAAACTCATGAACATCTATTTTTGAATTCCAGACCTTCCAGAGAACAGGAGCCTTCTCCAGATTCTCGTCAATATAAAGTGCCAGCTCTATATATCTTTTTCCGTTAATCTCCTTTTCTTCCCTGAGGGCATCTATAACAAAATAACAATAATGATTCTCTTCATCCGGAACCATATAATAAGTATAAGCTACATTAAATCGCTTCTGCGCCTGCTCGAACACATTAAGACAATACTCCTGAACATATACTGCATGAGCCACCTGAAGCTCATAGCTCATATCTTCGAAGGCAACGTCTTTTTTATATACTTTTCCGGGATATTCTTTACCGAACATCTCCTCAAACTTCTGCTTTGCAGGCTCATAATTATAATCATAATCATAAGGGATAAGCACGTCATCGTGATGGTCGATTATAAACTGTTGATGCTTTTCAAAATCCAGTGTTTCATCTGAGAGCAGATCGTTCAGGTAATCTGCGACCTGTTTTGCCTGATCTTCAACATACTGTTTATACAGCTTATTCTGGAAGAAGTAGGTTGTAAATCCGACCAGTACCAGAGTCACTATGGTAAATATCAGAAAAATCATGGCAAACTTAAAGATAAGGCTGTATTTTTTCTGACTGTAATTATTCTGTGATTTTATGTTTTGTTCTGCCATATATGATTTCCCCTACCTGCAGTCTTTCATTGCCAGCTTCCGCCTACCAGTGCTCCCGTATAGTTCACGTTTTTCTGAACAATTTTGAATGTGACTGTCTTGACACCCGCATATGAACCGGTTCCCTTTAATATAACCTTTGCAGTCCCCTTCTTTGTGTTGTTCAGATACCCTGCGATCACGAAATCCGTTCCGGGAACCAGTGTGATCGTTGACTTATTTCTTACCGTTGTAAGAACCCCTGTCAGATCAGAATTTGTAAGCTCTATTTCATTTCCCGTATAATTCTGATCGGCAATCTTTTTCTTTACCTTGGCTTTACTGAGATTAAAGCTTTTATCCAGATATCTGAAGGTTACTTTCGCAGATCCCTTATAGTTGCCTTTACCGGTCACTGTAACCGTTCCCTGACCGCTGTTTTCATCACCGGTATAGGTAAGATCAGATTCGAATACATAATCCTTATTTAACGCAAGCTTTGTATCATCCATATCCCTTATCGTAACGGAAGGTTTTTTTAGCTTATTCTTTGTCGTAAATTGATCGGTTGCTATCATATTAGAACTGAGATTACCAAGATCCTGCTGAACTATATCAAAGTATAATTGCACGGTTCCTTTATAATTCTTTTTACCTTTGACCTTTATAACGGCAGTTGTACTTCCATTTGTAACAGCCGTATTTTTACTGTAGGAAACAGTATAATCCGTACCCTGCTTCAGCCTGGTGGTTCCATCATACACTATCACCTCGGGTTTCGCTCCGTCCTTCAGATATGCCACACTCGAGGAATACGAATAACTGAATGGACTGCTGTCTGTAAGTTTCCTGCTTCCGGTGATCTTAAATGTAGCTGTTTTACTGCCTACATATCCGGCAGAATTAGTGCTTACGGCTTCAAATACAACCGTTGCTTTACCGGGACTTACGTTATTATATATGCCCGTGATCTTGTAATCCTGTCCGACTGTCAATTCATTTTTGCCAATCTTCAGGGTATATGCATCTGATCCGGGAATTATCTCTTCTCCCGTATACGCATAAGACCCGGGATTAAATTTAACCTTTGCCTTTGACAGGAGCAGATTCTTATCTCCTACAACCTTGATCTTTGCCGTAGTAGAACCTGTATAGTTTGTATTTGCTGCTGTAATGGTAGCAGTATAGGTTCCTGCTTCCTTCACAGTTCTGTCGTATGTGATCTTGAAGAACTTTTTGCTGACTGTTTTTCCTGTGGCTACCCAGGAAAATACCGGTACCGGCTTTTGTTCCTTTTTACTTACAGCTACGCCTACCTCAGATGCAACGATATCTTCCCCGAGAACTGCGGGAACTATTGTAAATGTGGTTGAAACATTGTTCTGCTTAAGATAATTACCCTTAAACTTAACTGTAACCGTAGCCGTTCCGGGATTTTTATTATTCTTATATGATACCGTGTAATCTTCATTCTGAGTAAGAACCGTTGTTCCGTCATAAACGTGTATCTCGGGTTTAATTGCGGAAGATGTATAGTGATACGTACTATCCAGTCCTCCGATCCAAACCTTGGATTCTGTAGACACAGCCCCATTTGCACTGTTCGTTACTTCCTTAAGTACTTCTATTCCACCTATTGTAACGGTTTTTTCTTTATTTCCTGCACTGTTGGTACTTGTTGAAACCTTTGGTGCATTATTCCCGCTAAGGCCTTTTGTATCCTCAAGCAGTTCACTCTCATAATTATTATCTGTCTCCTTACGCGGTATGGCAACGATCTTTGTATGACCGCATCTAATACAGGTGTATTTCATCTCACCTTCGGTAAGGCCTGTAGGCTCTTTGATCACCACTCCATTATCGTATGCATGGTTATCCGGGTCTATCGGTGTCGACGAGCCCTGTTCAACAAGCATTCCGCAATCCAGACAATACAAATCACCTGAATAGCCCTGTTCGGTACAGGTAGCAGCCCTTACGTTTCTGTATTCCGTATGGATATGCGCACAATTGATAACCGTTACAACAACCTGAATATTGTAGTTTTCATAGTTATCAGCGCCATCTACAGTAAATGTAACAATTGCTTTCTTTCCCGTGTTTCCACTGACATTTTTCAAGCTGAAGTTAAGTTTATTTCCGCTTAATGTCGGTGTTCCATCAAAAACAGATTCACTTTCGGATACATTCAGATTACCCGGTTGTCCGCCGGAAGCTATATATTCCGAAAGATCTCGGGTCACACTCGAACCGAATACCGAGCTGATCGCTACGTTCTGATCCTGATGAGCTGCCTTTGCAATGGTAAAGGTTTGACTGGTCTGATCAAAACTGTAATTACCATTTGATGCAACAACCGTAACCGTTGCAGTGCCGGCATTAGTGTTATTTGTTATTGTGTATGTATAATCTGTTGCTGTAAGTATCGCATCCCCATCTTTAACGCTAAATTCAGGAACAATGGCACTGCCTGTATAGGTATAGCTGCCTGTGATCACGATAGAAGGAGTAATACTCTTTTTCGCTATACTGAAGGGTTTAAGAAGGTATCCCTTGTAATTTCCATCATCTTTCGCCGTTATCCTCAGATTATAGTTTCCGGCATTTGTTGCTGTGTTTTCGGCAAGCAGATATTCGTTGCTTGTAACCTCCAAAGTACCCAACATAACCTTGTTCACAGTTTGCGTCAAAGTACTTCCGGTATATGTTAATGCCTCACCCAGAGTAACCTCAGCATTTGCTATATCCGCTCTTCCGATGGATGCTTCTATCGACTGCGGCACTACATCCTCGTAATCAGCTCCGCCTTCTACCTTGTACCAGACTGTGTAGCTACCTGCATTTGTACCTGTAGGCAGAGTTGTACTGTATTCTCCGGCTTCACTCAAGCTGTACTCCATTGTGGTTCCCACAGTCGAAGAGCCTGCATTAACAAGCTGCTGAGCTTGTCCGTTGTATGTAAGCTGCTTTGCCTGCGGTGCTGTGACATTCGGAGTTCCTTTTGTTACGGTCAGTACACCTGTTTCATAGCTTATATCGTAATTCGCGGTTACATCCGTGCTTCCCGACTTGATCTTTGCCCCGCTCGGTGTAATAGTACCCGAAACTGTTACATGTGAAGTATTGCTTCCTGTCAGAACAATCTGAGAAAGCTCATGTCCCTGAAGTGCTCCACTTAACTGAGCCTGAGCCGTTGATGAAATAATGCTTCCACCCAGAACAACAGTCTGAGAATTTGCAGTTACCGTAGCCTGACGCTTTGAAATGGATGCCGTTGTCGTCTGCTGGATCCCGATTGAAGAAAGCTCATAATTTCCTACAGATGATCCTCCCAGTGTAAGTCCGGTTATATTAACCGTCTTGTCCTCTCCTGCATTTGCATTGGAAAATGCACCCTGACCGGCAACACTCAGATCATCGCCTGCTATAAGTCCCGTAAACACAACATTATTATATGACAACGTTGCCGCTACAGTTCCGTTATACTGCTTGTTTGAAGCGGTAATACCGCTTACTCCCACAGGACGCTTTGATATTGTAAAGCTCTTTGTTACCGCATCAGGAAGCTCATAATCGGTATTATCCACAGCTGTAGCAGTTGCAGTATATGTTCCTGCATTGGTCTGACCTCCCGAAACCGTTACGGTACAAGTATCACTATTCACAAGACCTGTTGCCGTTGCAGAAGGAACAAATTCCTGTTTATCATATGTATGTGATGTGCTTCCCCAATCAAGACCGATCTTCTTTTTACTTACCGTAAGAGTATAGCTTGTTGAAGCGGTAGCATAATCACCGGTTTCTGCTGCTGTAGCGGTGATCGTAACCGTTCCTGTCTTTTTGATATGTACTTTTCCGGTTGATGCTTCAACGGTTGCAACTCCATCATTATTACCGGAATAAGTAACCGAACCATCTCCCTGAGTAACTTGAACTGTTTTTGTATAGTCTGCATCGCCATAAACCTTTGTAAGCTTTCCGTCGGTAATACCCGAAAATGCAAGAGTCTGGATATACTTATCAAGAACCGTCAAAGTAACCTCTATGGTGTAATCCTCGTAATTGGATCCACCTTTTACATTTACGGTCACCTTTGCCGTCTTATCCTTATTTGCACTATTATTCTTAAAAGCAAATCCCAGTTTGCTTCCTGTCACCGATGGTGATCCGTTCAGCACATTGTTCGCATCCGTAAAGGAGCATCCCGAAAGACTTCCACCCTGAACAATAAGTGAAGACAGATCCTTCTCTCCGCTCTTTCCATACTTTTCGGAAGCGGTTTCAGTCTTGTTTCCATATGAAGCCTTTCCAATAGATACGGTCAATGATTGAACATCTGAATCATAATGATTACTGTCTCCGAAAACCTTGTAATAAACCGTATAACTGCCGGCCCCTGTACCGTTTGGTATTGCAGTATCAAAAGAAGTATTATTCAGACTGTATTTTAATGTTCCGCCTGTTGCTTCTCCTGCATTGATCAGAGCCTTAGCAGTTCCGTCATAAACAAGTCCTTCTTTTCCGTTCGGTGAAGCAGTTATCGAAGAATCCGCCTTTGCTATAGTGAATTCTGTTGTTTTATTCTCAGGTAAGCGGTAATTACTGTTTGAAAGCCCGCTTGCCGTTGCCGTATATGTTCCGGCATCAATCTTCTCTCCGGTAACCGTAACGTCACAAGAATCACCATTTACCAGTCCTATCGCCGTTGCAACAGGCTTCTGGGCAGTCCCTGTATAAGTTAATGAAGTATTTGACCAATTAAGGACTGCCTCTTTAGGCTGTACGTCGAGAGTGCCGCTAAGATATTCGATGTTGTAATCATCCGCCGTCAGCCCCGAAGGTGTGATCGTATAATTTCCGACATTACCATA
>JAILOD010000203.1 GCA_024691015.1 Lachnospiraceae bacterium | reverse complement strand
CCCAAAAGTGACAAGGCAATACGACGTTTCTTTGCCTTAAGATATTCAATAGCTTTATTCATATCAGTTCACCCTATCCAGAATCTCAGCCGCTTCTCCCATTAACTTAATGATAGGAAGATGCTGAGGGCAAACCCTTTCACACTGGCCACAGCCTATACAATCTGATGCCTTACCGCTTCTCTGAACCAGTCCGGAATAAAAATTCTTCGATCTCCAGTCATCCGTATGACGACGAAGTGTATTTATTGTCCTGAACACATCCGGAATACTGATCTTTTTCGGACAACCGTCGGTACAGTATTTACAAGCCGTACATCCTATCTGAGGTATTCCCACAAGGGTTTCGGTAACCTCGTTTATGATCTTCAGCTCTTCGTCATTTAAAGGGTCAAAATTCTTAAAAGTATTAAGATTATCCTCCATCTGATCTTCTGTGGACATTCCGGATAAAATGGTCATCACACCCGGAAGAGAACCAACAAAACGAAGAGCCCAGGATGCTACCGATTTATCAGGTCTGTAATCCTTAAATTTCTTCTCGATAGCCGGATCCATGTTTGCCAGCGCTCCGCCTCTGACAGGCTCCATAACTATTATGGGAATATTACGCTCACGAAGAATATCATAAAGCCTCTGGGAACGGACCACCGGATTTGTTCTGTCCAGGTAATTCAACTGGATCTGGACAAACTCAACCTCAGGATGCGCATCAACAATTGTTTCCAAAAGCTCGGGGCTTCCATGAAACGAAAATCCGAAATGCTTTATCTTTCCTTCAGCCTTACGCTTCATACACCAGTCAAAACAATCATATTTTACATATGTGTCATAATTATTTCCTTCCTCAATTGAATGAAGGAGATAAAAATCAAAGTATTCTACACCGGCCCTTTCCAGCTGTTCATTGAATATACGCTCTACATCCTCTTCCCTGTGGATTTCCCATGCAGGAAGCTTTGTAGCAAGCATAAAGCTTTCACGCGGATAACGCTTTACCAGAGCCTCTCTTGCGGCAACCTCGGATTTACCTCCATGATACACATAAGCAGTATCAAAATAATTAAGCCCTGCTTTCATATAAGCATCGACCATATCACAAACACGGTCGTGATCAACCTTACCATTCTTTTCGGGCAATCGCATAAGTCCAAACCCCAGCTTCGACATACTTTCGAGATCAATAGCCATAATTTTTCCTCCTGTTTGTTCCCCAACGACTTATCGATTTATCAAATAAAATCGGTGGTAAAATTATAGCATTATCAAACCTATATTGATATAGAATATTTTTCCTAAAATATCGGTATCCTTTCTATTTTGATAATTCATCCAGAGCAGCGATAACATCTGTTTCCCCCTCTTTGTACAGGATCCCGCTGCCCCCGTTCTCTATCCATTCTTCAATATTCTGCCCACGATCGTCTATCAGCACATATTCTTTCCCTTTTGTAAAATTCTTCTTTTCTTCCTTATAAACAATATGAACCGGTATATCTTCACCCATAAGCCTCTTCACCCAGGTTATCTTATCCTCTCCTGCCGTAGTGATACCCCTGTGCTTTTTAGGTATTCCGGTTAAAACTTCAACTATTCCGGGATATTTATCTTTAACAATTCTGAACATTTTCATCCCTTCAGGTAAAGGTTCAAGCTTGTCATAGAAATGTTCAACCTCTCTTACAGCGGCCCACATTGCCCTATCCTCCTCTTCAGACTTTGAATCCTGATCAGTATCGGATAATTCAAACCCTGCCAGTTCCTTTACACCACGATCAAAATCCGCCAGGACACCGTCCATATCAAAATATATTTTACTTATCTCCATTTTTATCCCTTCCTGATCATCAAATATGGGGGATATATTCCCCATCTCCTTTTTCATTCTCATATAAAGTATTAACATGGTTTCTGGTATCCTGCATTATATCCGCTTCACTATCCATGTCCTCTACAAAATACCGCATCATCACAGCCGGTATTGCATCTAGTCCATCTTTCATATTTAGCATAGCATTCCTGTTATTGTTTATAATAGTATCCTTTGCCTCTGCAATAGCCAGAATATAATCATCTATGGCCTTATCGATATCCGTATAGAATCGGCAGGAACCATCATAATCATAATATTCATACGTAAACGAACCTTCATCGGCATTGTGAACCATTATCGCAAACACAAACGGCACCTTGCCTTTTGCGATATAATGCTGTCCAAGCAAATGTAGAGAACATCCCGTATAAATATCTGTAGACAAAGGAATCTCAATACCAGTATTCTCGAGTTCTCTTTTATTATATTTATCAGTCAGATATATTAATAAACCGTCACACATTTCCCGGAATCCTTCACTTCTGACACTCTGACCCGAAACAGGTATCTCCCAGTATTTAAGATAATATCTGTAAATCAATTCCAGTGTTTTATCCGTTTTCTTGTCTTTACGGCCTTTATCGTCTCCAAACACTTCATATAATGGATGATCCAGACTATCCACCTTATCACGATCCACAAGCGCAAAGCCCGCATTATATAAGAAATCATCAAAAGCCTTGCATATCATACGGTTTGTTACAAGAGTCATCAGATTATTTACAGCACCGATATCAAACTCTGCCCGTTCCAGCGTTTCCAAAGCGGACTTTAGCAGCTTATTCAGTTTTGCCTTGCCTTTTAGTCTGCCATTCTTATCAGGTTCCAGTTCTTCCCGCTGATCTTTTGTAAAAAAAGGTTTTATGGCAAAAATGATATCTTTCAGATCCTCCTCCTGAACCAGCCTTTTATCATGATAGTTATATACCACCTGATTATTACAAAGAAAGGTTATCAATCCTACGGTAAACTCCTTAAGCTTGTCTTTTTCGGGAGCTTTTCCCAGATTCTGATATTCCCGGAATAAATAATCTGCCTTCTTGGCTTTTTCCGGAGATTTATCTGCATTCTTCTCGGCAGAACACCTCATACCTTCATAAAGATATCTGTATATAACCGACTCGTCATAATTTTCTATATAATCTTCTATGAGTCTTCCGTAGAAGGCTTCCATTATAATCGCTCTTGATCTGTCTTCCTTCATTTGGTGATCTCCCCCGTGTTTTTCATAAGAAGCCTTCTCGCCCTGTTTATCTGAACCATTACCTCCAGATACTTTTTTTCATCGGAATATATACTGTATCCTTCGGCAAGAGCAAACTCCGTTGCCATCTTTTTCATCACTTCGTTTAAATCCTCCGGGAAATAATTCTCTGCCAGTTCAACAAACCTGAGAGTGTATTTAATAAAATCCTTGTATCCGGGATAGAATTCCTTGATCCTTTCACCCTCTTTCCGATTAATTTCCTCCGCTTCTTCAGCAGACATAAAATCACTTGATTCGATCATCTCCTCAAATTCAGCCTGCTCCGCATACACCTCATCCATATCTATGGATTCAACAAATTCCCTGTGATCTTCCTGTTCTTCTTGTTCCTGCTCAGGATCATCAAATATAACTCTTCTTTCCATTACAGGTATTTTTATATAGTCGTCAGCTAACAGATTGAAAAAGCTTTCCCAAGCCATTGTGTTATAAAAATCCCCAAGATAACCCACTGTCAGATCAGGTATTAAAAAACTCTTCGGAAATATAAAGGTACTCAGATCCGTATAAGGGTCATCGGCCGGAATATATGTATATTCCACAGACATCAGAATAAGCGTACAATACATCAACGCCACATAGAATTTGCGTTCTTTTTTATCCCTGATATTCGTATTATAACCGACGATCTTTTTTGCGAGATCTTTAACACGGTCTGAATCCAGAATGCTTTTATTCCCCAGTGTCAGTTTTTTTATTTCTACGTTCTGCCCACCTGCAAGCTTTTCTATATCTGACAGATAATCCAGAAGCTTACGCTCCATATGCTGTTCCTTTTTTCCGAATTTCCCTTTTCTGACATGGTATTTCATAAACCTGTTCTTCCTCCCTTATTATTGTTTTTTCTTTATGATTTTCACTACTCTGCTGGTACCCAGCCTGTCTGCTCCCAATTCCATAAACTTCTCAGCGTCTTCCAGAGATGATATTCCCCCTGCCGCTTTTATCTTTACTCCCTTTCCTACAAGCTTCTTAAAAAGCCTGACATCTTCAAAAGTGGCGCCGCTGGTCGAAAAGCCGGTAGAGGTCTTGATATAATCCGCACCGGCCTCAGTTACCAGCTCACACATTTTTATCTTTTCATCTTCATTTAACAAGCAGGTTTCTATAATAACCTTTAATATCCTATCTTTGCAGGCTTTCTTTATTTTTTTGATCTCTCCCAGAACGTAATCGTAATCCCCGGCCTTTAACATCCCTATATTAATGACCATGTCTATCTCATCCGCTCCGTTATTTATGGCATCCTCGGTTTCATACACCTTTACGGCCGTTGTAGTATTCCCATTTGGAAAACCGATAACCGTACAGATCCTCATTCTATCCCCGACATACTCCTTTGCCTCTTTAACATAGCACGGAGGTATACACACAGATGCAGTCCCGTATTTTATGGCATCATCACAAATACCCCGTATCTCATCAGGAGTCGCCCCCTGCAAAAGCAAGGTGTGATCACAAGCTGCAAGTATCTTTTTTTCGTCCATTCTCTTTCCTCCCGTATTAATTTAGTTTATTCCCACATTTCGGGCAATATTCAAAGTCTTCCTGTGTTTCATACCCACACCGGTCACACTTCTTATAACCACCACTATTCCATCCCCCACTTTGAACCCTTGTCAGATCACCCGGAGTAATTTCCGCCTTCTCACCCCTTGCTATTGCTTTACCGACCTCGGGGTTCAATTCATAAAGTGTGTTGCAGCAGCTGCTTTGAACATAGTAGTGTTTTGCCCATTTAAACGTCGGGATAAAAAACAATGACAACACCATGTATGTCATAAAAACCCTGTAATGACCATATTTTCCACAGATGCCGCAAATACTCATCTGATCGAAATCAAGATCTTTTCTTCCATCGTTTATCCCCATTATAAAAAACATTTTTCTTTTCCGTCCGTAAATTTTTCTATGTTTTATATTTTACTATACATTTATTTTCCGTTCAATAAATCCGCCCACTCTCTGTCGCTTTTTGAGATTCCTATTGTTGTATTAAGTTAATATCTTGCATACTCTGTTGTATTGTAATTATAATGATTTAAAACAAATAACTAACGAGGTATACATATATGTTCAGAAAAATGCGCCGTTTTAAGCAACAGATAAGTGAAGAAGAATGTATCAAAATTCTAAAAGAATCAAAACGAGGGGTATTGTCCGTGATCGGCGATGACGGCTATCCTTACGGAGTACCTATAAACCAATGGTACAACGAAGAAAACGGAAAGCTGTACTTTCACGGTGCAAAAGAAGGCCACAAAATAGATGCGATAAAAGCCTGCGACAAAGCAAGCTTCTGCACATATGATGAAGGATACAGAAAAGAGGGCGAATGGGCGTTGAACATTAACAGTGTCATTGTTTTCGGACGCATAAAACCCATCGAAGACCAGGAACTTATGAAAAAAGCACTTAAGGATCTCACCGCGAAATTTACAGATGACATAGAATATTTTGAAAAAGAAATGTCCTCATTCAGCCGTGTTATGATACTGGAACTCACTCCCGAACATATGACAGGAAAACTTGTAAACGAGTCTTAATAAAGCAAACTAAAAGGCTCTGTTCACAACTAAATCGTTGAAAAACAGAGCCTCATCTTACGGCAGTCTTTTTATCCTATTGTTTTAACTATATGACTTCCTTTTTCTCCAACCTCAATCTTGAGCTTATAAGGTATCCTGTCCTGCAGAAGCTGCACGTGCGAAATAATTCCTACCACCCCGTTTGATTGTTGAACACTGTTCAGCACATTCATAGCATCTCCTATGGAATCCTCATCCAGCGTTCCAAAGCCCTCATCAATAAATAAAGCCTCTATTATTATGCCATTCTTCTGTGCGACAGTTGACATACCTATCGATAAAGCCAGCGATGCAAGGAACTTCTCCCCTCCCGAAAGGGTGCTTACAAACCTTCCGTCGTGATCCATACTGTATTTATCAAAAACCTTTAATTCAAGACCCTTTTTATTTGTGCCCTGACCTTTTTCATCCGAACGATACAGACGGTATCTGCCACCATGTACCAGCTCCAGCATCTTGTTTGCCGCCGCAATAACCGATGAAAACATAATACCCAAAACATATCTTTGAAGACCTGTTCCCGAATCACCACGTAACTTTTTCGCAAACGTGAAATCTGATTCGGCAACTCGAAGCTTTTCCTCCATCCCCTCACTTTGCTTTGAAAGCTCCGAGGCTTTTTTCGAAAGTCTGCCGATCTGATCCGAAAGCCTGGCTTTCTCGGCACTGTATTCACGTTTCGCCTTATCGATCTCATTAAGAATCCCCTGACATTTTTCTTCGTCGGGCTCGCTGATTTCTTTTAACTCTTCCCGTAATTCTTTAAGACTTTCATCTGCACTCTTTACTGCTGCGTCATAATCCGCAACCCGTGCAGATAAAGCCTCTGCCTCTTCAGCTGAAAGCATTATTCCTTCCGCCTCTTCGACCGATGAGAATCCGTTTTCACTTAAGCCGTTTTCAACAGCCTTAACCGATTCGTTATAAACTTTTTCAGCAGCTTCCGTCTCTGTATGTGCCGATGCTATCTTTGTTTTTGCCTCTGTATAAGCTTCCACGGCCTGTTTTTCCACTTCTGCAAGCCGGATCTTTTCATTTTCATAACTTTTTATCGATGCCTCAAGCTTTCCGATCTCATCCTCAAGCATTCTTAACGTTGTGAGCCCCGGAACAAGGTTTTTCCTTCTGCTTTCCAGCTGAGCATTTAGCGCAGCTATTTTTGTGTTCAGTGTAACTAACTGTGAATGATGTGTTTCAACCTTTTTCGTTGCCTGAACAGCTTTTTCTGTTGCAGATTGTATTTCATCATATTTATCTTTTTTCTCTTTATCCTTAGCATCAAGCATCTCTTTGCTGATGCTGTCCTCTGCTGCCTGAGCAATGTTGGGATGCACCGTGCTGCCGCATACAGGACAAGGTTTACCTTCCTCAAGTTTTTTTGCGATCTCACCGCTTATGCCGGCAAGATATCCGGTAAAATACCTGTCATGTTCACTCGAAATGGTATTGTATTGTGTCTTCAGATTTACTACAGCCTGCTCATATTCCGTAAGCTGCTTTTTTGCTTCATCTTCGTTCCTTTTTGACGCCTCAGCTTCTGTATTTTTGATTTCCAGTTCTTTTTCTAATTCATCCAGGCCATCATAATCATTTCTTTTCCCCTCGTAAAGGATCTTTGTCTTCTTATATTCCTCTACCGTGTTTTCTTTTTCGATAAGCTTCTTTAACTCATTTGCAGCAGTTTCGGCGGCCTTGCTTTTAAGCTCTTTATTTCTCTCTGCATCAGCCTCCTCAAGCTTTCGCTGATCATATAGAGCTTCGTTTTTTCTGCAATCTTCTATAAGAGACCTTACCTTTTCCGCACGCTTTGCGTCTTTCGATGATTTTTCCCAGCCGTTACGTTTCTCTTTTTTTAATGATAATTCATTAACCTTTTCCTCGGCCTTATGAAGATCCCCAAACCTTTTTGCAAGTGATAAGATCTCCTGTTGCTGTTTTGCGAGCTTATCGTAATCG
>JAILOD010000164.1 GCA_024691015.1 Lachnospiraceae bacterium | reverse complement strand
ACTGATAAGGGAAGCTCTTAAATTTCTCGTTGATCTCATCGTTCATACCTTTGCCTATTATTTTTATCTCATATACAAAATGCTGCTTATGATCCTTGAAGGATTAGAATATGCATTTAATTTAATTACGGGTATTGCTCCGGTATATTATAAATCCGGAAAAGAAACAACTCTGCTAATGGCCTTGTTTACAAATAATATTTTTCAGACTGCACTGGCCATAATGATATTTTCCGGATTTGCACTGTGTTTTCTGTTTGCTCTGATCGCAACCGTAAAGTCTACTTTAGACCTTAGCGGAGATAAGAAAAAAAGTATCGGAAATGTTTTAAGGCACACCGGCAGATCAATGTTTTATCTTGCTGTTGTACCTATGCTGGGGCTTTTATTTATCAGCCTGTCAGGTATTATCTTTAATACTGTGGATGATGCACTTACCCAGGGACGAAAGACCACTGTTGCAAGAACACTGTTCTGCATTACCACCTTAGATGCCCTTGACGATGAAGAGCATCCGGAAACAAAAAACTATAATCTGCGGGCAGGCGATAAACTTGCTTCCGATTTTGGAATAGATGACAAGTACAGAAAAACGTTTCTTGTGGCAGACGAAAAGGAAGTTTTGCCAAAATTCTACTATACGGATGATGTAGATTACTGGTTTGAATATACAAAGCTTGATTTCGTTGTCGGATTTATTTTTTCCTTGTATTTTATTGTCATTCTGACAATGGTATTGTTCGTGTTTTTAGGAAGAGTGTATGATGTTCTGCTGCTTCTGATCATAGAACCGTTCTTTATTTCGACAATGCCTCTGGACGAAGGAAAATACTTCAAAAAATGGTCCGAGATGTTTATTGGAAAGCTGTTCAGCGGTTTTGGAATGGTTGCGGGAATGCGTATATATTTATCCGTTACCGAAATGCTTTTTACAAGGCAGATCACATTTATAGAGCCGGGCTCAAAAGGAGAGATTGTACAGAATTATATCCTTAACCTGCTCTTTATGGCCGGCGGTGCCTTTGCACTTAAGAAAATAGGGCCTTATGTAACGCAGATCTTAAGCTACGAGGCTGCTTCAAATGAACAGATGGCCGCTCAACAGGGATTACAGCTCGGAAATAAGATAACCGGTACGATTGGAAATATCGGAGGTTTTGGCGTTAAAAAGCTGGCATCGGCAATTGGAGGGGCAATCGGTAATCCGAATGCTAAGGCTGCTAAAGGACTTGACCCTGCTAAAAGAGATAAAAACGGTGCGGGAGGAAGCTCTAAATTCAATTCCTCAGGACCAAAATAAATAAAGATACATTGAAAGGAGAATAAAAATGGATCAGATGAATGCAATTGCTGAAGAAGAGATGGAGGTTGCCACACCGGTGGATATATTGTTATCCATTAATGACACATTTGCGGCGATGCTTGATATGTATCAGCAGAGAATAACCACTTACGAAGAGATGACGGATGATCTGAACGAGTATCTTGCCACTCTTGAAGAACAGGCTCAGAACACTCAAGCGGGTGCGGAAGGATCTTCAGATGCTGTAATGGCTGATATGCTTGATAATCCTGAAAATATAGCCGAAAATCTGAGAAACTTCATAAATCAGCCCGACTCGAATGCTACTGAAGAAGAGCAGCTTCAGCAGACCTTTGAGGCTATAAACAAAACAATGGAATTAAATGCAAGTCTTAACAGCATTTATAATAATTCACAGAACGAAGAACTTATCGAGATCGTCAGGATGTGCAGGAATCTTGCTGATCAGGCACTTAATGATGCACATAATGATTATCAGATCATTGCTAATAATATTGAGTCTCTTACAGCTCTTACAGGGCTTTTGAGCGAGGAGACTGAAGAAGAGGGTTAAAAATCGATTTTGTGCCCTTGAAAGACTCGCAAAAGAGTCCGGAAAACTTAAAGACAGATGGATGGCATATTATGAGATGGATAAGCAATAAGATAAAAAGAATCAATTTAAAAAAAATTATCAGCATCCTTCTCGCGGTATGTCTGTCAACACAGCTTACCGGCTGTTTGTTCAGTAACGGCGATTACAATTTAAAAACCAGCAAGGCTTACGTGGAAGGTGAAGAAGAAGGCAACGATATTGTCAAACGGCTGGATTCTGCCTGGGACAGAATGGATGACAATGTACGTGAGCATGACATGGAAAGGTTCAGATACCTTGAAGGCACGAATGCCTTTTATATTTTACCCGGCCTTGAAAACGATCCGTTGGATATGGTAGATTTCAAGCTTCTTGATTATACCGACGAGGGTGAATTTATATATTACTATATAACTCCCTGCTGGGTTAAGTCCTCTGAAATATTAAAATACACAAATGACAAAAAATATTCTTCAGGAAAAGCAGAAACAACCGGTTTTTACGAACCCAAGCGGTCAAAAAAATACTCCCCCATAGATGCTGAAGTTCTTATGGCATATAATCCGGAAACAGGTAATTACAGGGTTATGTTTCTTGATCTGCATGAGAACAGTATAGATGGTAAATCCGGAGTAAGGCCTCTGTTCATTAGAATGGATGTTAATAAAATTAAGATGACCGAATTTGGAATAATGACTCTCGGCATAAAGCAATGGGGTTATGCTTCAAAGGTTCCCGGACAAAACGAGTATTTTATATTCCGTTATAATGGCACTGGTGTTGTTTATAATGCTAAGGGCGAAATAGTCAATTCAATGGATTATTCCGCTGATCTCTTACGTACACTAACTTCTATGTGGCGGGATTTTTACACAAACAAGACTCAAAATTATATGGATATCATACCTTCTTTAAACCAGAATGTTATCATTACTGATGTCGTTGCAAACAGTTCTTATCAGCTTTATACTTCGGTAGAATATACCGGTAGATCATTGAGCGAAACTTATACAATAAACAGGACCGTAATTTTATATTTTTCATATCTTGGAACTTCGCCTGTCGGAAAAGCGCCGGACCTGGTATTTACCGCATATAATATAAATGCAGATAAACAGAATGAAAGGTGGCTCTCACTTAACAACCGGTATTTTGACTCAAAATTCGAGATGGAAAATAATGCTGCCTACAATATGAACAATATTCGCTCAAGTGAGGATATCCCGGATATATTGTCCCCATTTACCTGTGTAAAGGAGATTTCCGGTAATGAAATAGATTACTCTGATGAAGGGGAAACTTATACCGAAACCTATTATCTGGCCGGGAACAGATATTCTAATGAGTTTTCCGATAATTTATACCGATTGGGTTCAAACGAATATAAAGATGATGAACTGGGATTTAGTAAGTTAAAACTGGACAGAAAAAATCCATTCGGATATCTCAAATACGGTATGGGTATTTATGAAATACAGGCATGCCATAACGATGCTGCTATCTTTTTTGACAATATCATAAAGAAAATGCAAGCTAAGAATAGCAACTTCAGCAATGTTTTAAATGTGCTTTCAAATTATGGACTGCTTCCTGACAGCATTTCGGATCAGAATCCCAGGATAAAGACCATTGGCGGTTATGTTTTACCCAAGGATATTTCCGCTAAAATGGCAAAGAGATTAACGAACACACAATACATCCCCGGCTATATGGTGCTTAAAACCACTCAGGGAGGTGGCGAAAATGCCGGTCATAAATATGAACCGGAGGTTTACACTATACATTACTATAATAGTGTTATAGATAAGCAAAACGATTTATCTAACATAAGATACCAGCTTGCAGTTTCTGAATGCTGCAATATAGGCGCAGTTATTAACAGTTACAGAAAATCCTTATCCAGAACCGTCTGGTATAAAGACAAAGAGGCCGCTGAGATGCGTTTGTATTATTATAAACAAGAACATCCTGAAACAGCGGATGTCGTAGATGCTATGTCTAAATGCTTTACGATAAATGAATACGGTCAAGTGGGGGTAGCTTCAACTGTTGCAACTTATGAAGAGCTTAAGGACAGTGATGAAAAACTTAAAAATGATATTGAAACCTTTATCGCGTCAGCCCTTATAGGCGCAAAAATAGAAGAATCGACTAAAAAAGCTCTTTCTGCCAGATTACAGTCGCTCTCCGCCCAATTGCCCGAAGAGGACAGAAACAAAGTGCTCAGTTATTGCGTAGGGTATACATCGGTTGATGAAACCATTCCCGAGGGAACGATTCCATATTCGTACAGGCTCGATTTTCCTGCCGAGGTCGGAATAGTCCAGTCCGATATGCCCCAATTATCGCATACCTCAGGTTATCTGTATTCTTCCACAACAGGCACTTTCATGTTATTTGATTTACCTGATGATTATAACGGTGAGGATATTGATACGTCTTTGGATATAGAGGATTCCAATCAGAATAAAAAGACCACAGATTTGGCCAAACCCAGAAAAACTCCGATCATGACAGTTACCGACATTTATAACCTTAAAAAACAGCTGGCATTCAGGGATATTACAATGGGCGGTCCGATCGACATGACCGAATCCGTATGGAATTCCACTAATGATTCGGATAAAAGACTGGTATTTACCATACTTACGGATGAGGGCGTGAGGTTTTATAAAAAAGTCGGGAAACGTCTTGAGCCGGTTGAATTTTCCAGCATTTCACAAAGACTGGTAAAGGAAAAATATAAATACACCTACAGGAAGTATCCGTACCATGCTAACTGGACACAAACTGTAGACTATACGCCTACAAAGGAAGATATTAAAGGTTTTATTCCGCTCAGATACCTTATGACTTCGACCGGATACACCGAAGATTCGGAAGACAAAATGGGTATTAATAAAAAGTCCGAGGTAGACATGGATGTAAACTACAAACGTTTGAGCGGTACGATCCCGTCATCAGATGCTTTCACCTTTATCGATAAAAACCTGCTTTATATATGCAGTATGGGTGAGGGCATAAGAATTCTGGATATGAATTCCGGAGAAATAATGAGAGAGGAAACCTTAGGCTCGTTCTATAAACTTGTCCGCAAAGGTATGAGTGATGATTACCTGCTTATTGGTTTTGAGACTCCAAAGAATTCGGATGTTAACTACCAGGCCATGGATTATCCTATGGCAAAACTGTACAAGGTATCTTTTTCAAAGAATCATATAGAAAAGATAAATATTGAAGCCTTAAAAACCTATCTTCTCCGGCTTGCAAAGGATTATCTGTATCGTCCGTACAGAACAGAATGGAGATCGGACGGAAAGCTGTATAATATTGAACCTGATGATTATGAAAAATATGAGAATTCATTATTCCAGACCTTGTTTGCATCTGATTCCACTGCTGCAGAAAATAACAAATCCATCTGGACATTAACGGATGAAGGTGAAGCATTACTGAAAGAAATGGAGGAAGAGCGCGGCATCACTTCCGATCCCAAGGAGGTACGCGATTATCTTGAATACTTAAAGAAACAGGCCGCCGCCCAGACTCAGGCGATCGTTAATGCCTTTTTATACAGTGGATCCTCAAATATAATAACAAATACCGAATTAATGAATGAGCCCTATTGGAGGAATTTAAAGGGCCGCCTTTCAAATGCGGAAACCTTATCCAACCTTGAAGAGCTCCTTGTTGAAATAAGAACCAGCGAGCCGGTTCGATCACAGTATCCTGAAAAAGCAAAGGAATACGAAGAATTCAGAAAGATCCTGGAGTTTGATACGAGACAAAAACCCAATACAAGTGAGGTTGTAGAAAATGTTATAAACAGTCAGAATACGAACAATGCCGGTCAGAATGCTGAAACTACCAATATTATTTTGGAAACAACCGATAATAATACGGGAGTTTCCGGGCCGACAACTGGGGCGACAACCGGGCCGACAACCGGGGATACATCAGATTTACCAACTATAAAAAATCCCGATGCCCCGGAAAAAAAGGAAAACACGGATTCCCAAAAGAATGAAACTTCAGATGATGCGAAACCTGCCGATAAGAGTGCATCCGCAAATTCAGCATCTGCTAATTCCGTATCGGATAACGATGCACTTGAAGCACAGCGTATCGCCAGACAAAAGGCTCAATGCATCTTAAGTGTTGTTGAGGATATTAAGAATGAGTTTATGAAAAATTATCCTAATAAAGATTATGAAAAAACCATGAATGAAATGCTCAACAACCTTAATCCCGAGAACATGGTTATGCTTAAGGAACAGGAGGCCGATGAATTCTGCGACATTTTAAATCATGGTCCCTATGTCATAAAGGATCAGCCTTTTGAGGATTTTAAAACCGGTATCAAGAAGGGTCTTCCTGAGATCGACTGTACCTGGAAGCTTGAAAAGCTTATAATATCCGAAAAGATCAAACTGCCGGGATATCAGAAGCATAAAGATGCTTACGAATTGTATGAAAAAACCATGTCCGGTAAGACTTTTGAAGAACAGGCGGTGTCATTAAGACAGTCAGATTTTTACAAGGAGATCATTAACGACATTAAAAATGATGAAGTGGTTAAGGAGTTCTTAAAAGACAGCCGCACAACCTGGGACAATTACCTCAAGGAGATCATAAGGCATCTCGGCAAGGGTTATGTTGTCAATGATAAGGGTGAGATCGAACAAAGTCTGTACAATAAGGAGCTTAATGAGCTGAAGGATGAAAAGCTGTATGTCAGTGAAAATGAGGCAGCTATGGATTCCAACCTTAAGGTACAAACTACTATCGATAAATCGGATCAGGGAAAAGATGACGGATCGGATAAAGCGACTAAACAAGGATCTGATCAGGAGTCCGATAAAGGATCTGACGATAAAAAAGATTCAAATTAATAATTATAATATTTATAAAAGGGAGTTTTATTAAAAATGAAAAGTGCAGTAAAAAAAGTAGTTTCTGTTATCGTGGTTTTAGCCATGACTATCGCCATGACGGTATCTGTTTATGCGGCCAAGTCCACTCCGAGAGGTGTGAAGGGCACCTGGGTTCCGATCTCGAACGGGGTTGCGGGATATCTTTTACCGAACGGAAGCTATCTTCAGGACGGGTTTACCGCCGACGGTTATTATGTTGGAAAAACAGGTATGTGGGCATCAAGCGTGCGTATCTTAAGTGCCTGGGTTCCGGTAAGAAACAGCTGGTGCAGACGTTCTTCAATTCAGGATATGACGGGATTTCTGCCCTGGATGAACAGTGCGCAGCAAAAGCTTAGTGATAATCTTCACGGTTACCGCGTTCTTTCACTGTATTCAAACCGTATAACCTTATCTTCCGTAAAAAAAGACAAGGAATATAAAAAGACAAAGACCATTCGTCTTGCAATGTATGAGAACGAAGACATAGACGGATATACGATTCAGGTTTCAACACCTCTTGCCGGTGATGTGAAGGATATGCCTTCGGGAGGTGCCGGAGAATGGGATTCGATGGAATATTACGACTATCAGGTATTAAGACTGTTTACAAACTGTATCAGCCGTTCCGGAGACCTTCTGGCAACATCCATATATTCCAGCTGGCAGGACGACAACGCCTATGATCTGAGAATGAATAAATGGGTCACTGTAGGAGACACGCAGGTTCGTTATATCCCTTCCGCAGGTGCGGGTCTTTATGAGGTTAAGGCTGCATTTTAAATCTGTTTAATTTGGAGGACAGGCTAATGAGTGAAAATAAATCTATATTTCGTGAGAAGAGCATAGAGAGGGTTTCATCTCCCGAAAAGCTTAATGACTATATCCGGGTTTCTTCACCAAGCGTATGGCTTATAATGGGCGCGATCATCGTATTGCTTTTAGGTCTTCTTATATGGAGTGTTTTCGGTACCGTCACCATGAATAAAAGTGACGGCTCTTCAGAGGTAATTAATCCTATTTCATTTGTAGTTAATTAAAATAGATATTCTGTAAAGAGGAAAACATGGAATTAAACAAAAACAATGGTAATAAAGTCATAAACAAGGTTCCGGTCATAATGCAGATGGAGGCCTTGGAATGTGGTGCAGCCTCTCTTGCAATGATCCTTGCGTTTCACGGCAGATGGGTACCCTTAGAGCAGCTTCGTTCTGATTGCGGTGTATCCAGAGACGGCTCAAACGCCAAGCATATTCTTTTTGCTGCCAGAAAATACGGACTTGAAGCAAAGGGCTTCAAGATGACTCCTGAAGCTTTAAAGAGTCAGGGGATTTTTCCCTGCATTGTACACTGGGAATTCAATCATTTTATTGTTGTAAACGGCTTTAAAGGTAATAAATTCTATATAAATGATCCCGCAAGAGGAGCTGTCACCCTGACCTTTGAAGAGTTTGACAGGGGCTTTACAGGGATCTGTATTATCACAAAGCCTACTGCCGAATTCGAGAAGGGCGGAAAGCCGAAGAGTATCCTTGATTTTGCAAAGGAACGTCTTAAAGGCACCGGTGTGGCTATTGCCTTCGTTATCCTTTCCACGTTGATCGGTTCGCTCATAGGCATTCTGAATTCCGGTTTATCAAGAATCTTTATAGATCAGCTTCTGACCGGCTTAAATCCCGAATGGTTTACTCCCTTTGTCGCTATTTTATGCGTTGTCGCTGCCATTCAGGTCGTTGCCGTATGGATACAGACCATTTATTCTCTCAGGATAAACGGAAAGCTTGCGGTTATCGGTAATACCACATATCTTTACAAGGTTCTGACCCTTCCCATGGAGTTCTTTTCACAGCGAATGGCCGGAGACATCCAGCAGAGACAGACCGACAACGCTTCGATAGCAAACGAGATCGTTAATACGGTTGCACCTCTTGCTCTCAATACCATAATGATGATCTTTTATTTCGTGGTTATGATCAGGTATTCGCCGCTTCTTACGGTTATCGGCCTTATGTCCGTTCTTGGAAATATGTGGATCTCAAGGATAATCGCCAAGAAGAGAATAAACATTACCCGTGTAATGATGAGAGACCAGGGTAATCTTTCAGGTACCACGGTTTCGGGTATAGAACTGATCGAGACCATAAAATCAAGCGGTGCTGAAAACGGCTTCTTTGAAAAATGGTCGGGTTATCAGGCCAGCGTAAATACACAGAACGTAAGATTCCAGAAGATAAGTGCATATCTCGGAATGATCCCCGGTCTGTTTTCCCAGATCTCAAATATTGTTGTTCTTATAGTCGGGGTTTATCTCTGTATAAAGGGCAGCTTTACCGTTGGTATGGTTTTTGCCTTCCAGGGCTTTATGTCGTCTTTTATTTCACCTGCATCCAGCCTTATATCGGCAACGCAGATCATTCAGGAAATGCGTTCCAAAATGGAAAGGATCGAGGACGTGATGACTTATCCTACCGATCCCTTTATAGCAGCTGATGAGGAAAGAAAGAAAAACGAACCGGTTTCGGATATTTCCGAAAAAACCTTTGATAATCTTTCGGGGGCCGTTTCTATAAAGAATCTGACCTTTGGCTATTCAAAGCTTGCCGAACCGGTTATAAAGGACTTTAATATGGAGCTTAAGCCCGGCAGCAGCGTTGCTTTTATAGGTTCTTCCGGCTGTGGGAAGTCCACGCTTTCAAAGCTTATTTCCGGTCTGTATGAACCCTGGAGCGGAGAGATCACCTTTGATGGCAAAAGCATAAAGGAGCTTGACCGAAGCTCGTTCACGGGCTCCGTTGCCGTAGTCGACCAGGACATCATTATGTTTGAGGATACCATCGCCAACAATATAAAGATGTGGGATAATTCCATTCCCGATTTCGAAATGATAATGGCAGCCCGTGATGCACAGATCCACGAGGATATCATGGAAAGAGAGGGCGGCTACAATTATATGGTCTTAGAGGGTGGAAAGGACTTTTCCGGCGGACAGAGACAGCGTCTTGAGATCGCCCGTGTGCTTGCACAGGATCCGGCAATCATTATTATGGATGAGGCCACCAGTGCTCTTGATGCAAAGACTGAATACGATGTTGTTAATTCCATCAGAGAAAGGGGTATCACCTGCATAGTGGTTGCCCACAGGCTTTCAACGATCCGCGATTGTGATGAGATCGTGGTTTTGGATCACGGAGTAGTGGCAGAACGCGGTACTCATAATGAACTGATGCAGAATGACGGACTGTATAAACAATTGGTTTCAAACGAATAGAGGTTAATAAGTGAGTTGGTTTGACGATAAAATTCGATTAAAAACAAAATGGGATGAAGAGGTTTTTGAGGATTCCTTTGTGGAGCTGGCCGGTGCCGTTATGGGCAAGCGTATGTCCAGTGCGTTGAATGACGACAGAATGAAGACCAAGAACGCCATAGATGAGATCCTGAAATTCTATCATTGTAAGACTCGTGAGGTTCCAAAGAGTATCTCTGATATGAATGAGGTTTTAGAATACCTTATGCGTCCTTACGGCATAATGCGCAGAAATGTGGAACTGTCGAAGGGCTGGTATAAGGATGCTGTCGGCGCGATGCTTGCTACTTTTAAGGATTCCGGAAAGGTTGTTGCCCTTATCCCCGATAAATTTTCAGGGTACGTTTACATTGATGGCGAGACCGGAAAGCCGGTCAGGATAACCGGATCAAACGAAGGTTTATTTGATATCGATGCCATTGCCTTCTATAAGCCTTTCCCTTTAAAGAAGATCGGTATCAGCGGACTTATTAAGTATATTTACGAAAACATAACCATTTCGGATCTTGTATTTTATGGCATTGTCACGCTTGTTATCACGCTTATCGGCACCTGGATGCCGCGCCTTAACAAGATTTTGTTCTCGGATATCATCGAGCTGAAAAGCTATTCGGCACTTTTTGCGATCGCATCGTTTATGATCTGCCTTCTTATAAGCACAACCATGTTCTCCGCTGTACAGTCTCTTATGATGACAAGGCTCAGTACAAAGCTGGATATAAACGTTGAAGCAGCTACAATGATGAGGATATTGTCCCTGCCGGTGGATTTCTTCAAGAAATACAGCTCCGGTGAGCTTGCCAGCAGGGCAGGCTATGTGAACAGTCTGGTTAACCAGCTGCTTGGCGTAGCTTTATCCACAGGGCTTACATCGGTCTTTTCGCTGATATATATAGGTCAGATCCTGGAGTTTGCTCCATCGCTTGTTGTGCCGTCCCTTATCGTAACATTTATAACGATCGCGTTTTCGGTCATAACATCTCTGGTGCAGATGAAGATCTCAAAAGATATCATGCTTACTTCATCAAAGAAAAATGGTATGAGCTATGCCATGATAAGCGGCATTCAGAAGATTAAGATCTCCGGTTCTGAAAAGAGGGCTTTTGCCCGCTGGGCAAGGCTTTATTCCAAAGAAGCCGAACTAACCTACAATCCGCCTTTGTTTTTAAAGATAAATCCCGTTATAATGACCGCCATTACGCTGGGCGCAACCATTAAACTGTATGTGCTTTCTATCCACGCCGGCATTTCCGTTTCCGAATATTATGCGTTCAATACGGCTTATGCAATGGTAAGCGGTGCATTCACTTCACTTGCGAGTATTGCCATTACGGTTGCGAATATAAGACCTGTTCTGGAAATGGCAAAGCCCATTATGGATACGGCACCGGAGATCACGGAGGATAAAGAGGTTGTGGAGAGCATTTCCGGTGGTTTGGAGATCAACAATGTTTACTTCAGATATAACGAAAAAATGCCCTATGTACTGGAGAATCTTTCTTTTAAGATCCGTCCCGGCGATTATGTGGCCATTGTCGGAAAGACCGGCTGCGGAAAATCTACTCTGATGCGTATTCTCCTTGGCTTTGAGACTCCCGAAAAGGGTTCGGTATATTATGACGGAAAGGACTTAAACAAGCTGGACCTTAAGTCTCTTAGAAAGAATATCGGTACGGTTATGCAGAATGGAAGGCTGTTTACCGGAGATATTTATTCCAATATCGTTATCTCGGCTCCGCAGCTTAAGCTTGATGCAGCCTGGGAGGCCGCCGAGGTTGCC
The DNA here is from genome assembly GCA_024691015.1 of Lachnospiraceae bacterium. Lineage (GTDB taxonomy): Bacteria > Bacillota > Clostridia > Lachnospirales > Lachnospiraceae > NK4A144. Next base: position 3,435 of record JAILOD010000164.1, on the reverse strand, counting down.
GGTATTGCTGATGATATAAAAAAGATGCCGATGGGGATGTTTACCCTGCTTTCAGAGGGTCAGGGCGGTATATCAGGCGGACAGAAGCAGCGTCTTATGATCGCCCGTGCCATTGCACCTAAGCCCAGGCTGCTTATGCTTGATGAGGCCACTTCAGCTTTGGACAATATCACACAGAAGCATGTTTCGGAGTCTCTGGACAATCTTAATTGTACGAGAATTGTTATTGCGCACAGGCTTTCGACCATCAAAAACTGTAATCGTATCATTGTTTTGGATAACGGTAAGGTTATCGAGGACGGTACGTATGACGAGCTCATAAATAATAAGGGTTTCTTCGCCGAACTGGTTGAAAGACAGAAGCTTGAAAATAATTCAAATTAATTAAAAAATTTTTGGCACATTTATTTTTATGTGTCGTATATAGATATGAAAGATGATAATACAACAATATTTAGCATCGAAAGACTTTCATTATGGCAGAATATTTACCTGACGAGGTTCCCGAGGAATTACTGAAAAGGGCTAAAAACCTCCGTGAATCAACTGAATATCTGCAGAGTTTGGATGATTCCGATCTTGAAGGAGTTACTGGCGGAAACGGTTTTACAAAGACCACCGGTTATGCTATGGGGCAAAAGATTGAGTGTCCGGTTTGTGGGCAGAATTCTTTCGACAGTATCGATTCATTTGAATTTTCGGAAAAAAAGTGCAGTGTTTTCTATTGTAAAAACTGCGAATATACCTGGGGTGTTGACATGCGCGGCAGGCTTTGGGAGGAATTGTTTAAATAACCGTTCCTTTCTGATCAAATTTGGCAACAACGCTTTGTAGAGATTAGCGTTTTGCGATAAATATTTTATTATAAGGAGGATTTATAATGAGTAACGAAAACATTGAACTTAATGATGACGCTCTGGAAGGTGCAGCTGGTGGAAGGGTTACTCCCGGTGGTTATCCTGTAGACAAGAAGGGTAATGTTATCTTCACAGATAAGACCGGTCAGAGTCTTGCTATTCCTGCTGCTGATTGGGAGTGGCTTAAGGGTCAGTACAATGATCCCCATCCTGAGCAGTTCATGAAGAGCGTTCCTGCTAAGGATATCCAGTCACTTGTTCTTGAACACAATCCTAAAGCTTTTGGCTGATCAATTTAAAGTTTGGGATATGACCCCGGTCCGGTTTCGGATCGGGGGTTTTCTTTGTTAGCCCGCCGGGCATGCTTCCCACCAAACATTTCATTACTTAATTCTCTCCGCCACAATCCCGGCGATATGGTAGGCCCGCTATGACTGTAATAGCCGGAGAGGCCGAATTGTCACCAAAAAGATATTTTTTGTGGCATATTTTCTGAGTTGAATCGTATATAATTAAGATAAAAATACTTCAAGCGAGGAATTGCTATGAATGATGGAAGTCCTGTAAAACAGAAGGTTAAAAAGATAGATCTGAAGGCACTCTCAAAAGAGATCACGGGATTTGAGCCCGGAGAAGCACTTACGCCAAGAGAGAGGCAGAAGAATCCGAATGCGTATTTTAACATGCTGGATGCGGGAAGGGATTATCTTCTCTGGAGCAAACGCTACGGGTCGATAAAGAAGAACCTGCCCAAACATCTTGGAAAAATGATCCTTGAGCTTGAAAAGATTGCGCAGAAGATGAATATGACTGCCATTGAAAACAGCTTCGATTATTCCGTGAACTATAACGATCTGTATTTTGATATGATGCAGGCGGAAAACGTATCTCTGCTACTGAACCACACGCTGAAAAACTTTATGAAAAGTGAGAAGGCCTTGAAAGCCGTGGGGGCTCCGGAATCACCAGAAAGAAAGAAGTTCGTTGCCCACATTCAGAAGCTTGCGGCAACCGCATCAAATATGTCAAAGAGCATTTCCCTCTTTATGAACCAGATGGAAAGAGAATTTGTCTTTGAAGACAAGATTCTTGAAAAGCGTCGCGAGGCCCTGACTCCGAACGATTGAATTTATTTCAGCCAGTTGAACAGATTATCGGAGGTTTATGAAATATGAAATGGTTGGCTGCGATAATAAACTAAATTAATTAAAAGTGAGGTACCTGTATGGCAAGGTATGATTTTGATTCTTATACACTTTATGAAATGAAAAAACAGAATGTGTACTCGGTAAAAATAAAAGTGATCTTGAAAGATCAGGTAAACGGAGCTGTGCTGAAGACAGCTGCCGAAAAAGCGTTCGTCCGGTTTCCTTACTATTGCAGAACTGTTTCTGTGGATCATAACGGTGCATATATTCTTGAACATAGCGAAAAGCTGATTTCCGTCACAGAAGGGGATCGCAGTGTAAAGCTTGGAACGGAAGAGACAAACGGCCTTCTGTTTGCAGTTACTTATGAGGGTAAGTGTATCTATTTCAATTTTGCGCATAATTTTTGCGGCGGATGCGGCTCAATGCGCTGGATCAAAGCAACCTTATGGCAGTATCTGACGGATTTGGGGCATGATATCGATAAAGGGGACATTCTTACGACTGAAACACCTATCACAGCCGAAGAGCAGGCAGAACCGGATATCGCTTCCCTGCCCGAAGGGGAGCCGCTCGGAAATCTGAATTTTGCAATGGATTCCTTCACACCGAGAAGTGACTATATGGACTTCATGAAGGATCCTGACAGGGTGAACGGTTATTATGCGATCCGGATCCCAAAGTCGCAGTTGATGAAATATGCTCACGATAACGATGGCAGTCCGAATTCGATCTTAGCCGTGATGCAGTATAAAATGGGTGTAAAAGCACTGCCAGACGAGAGTAAGTTTACAATCGGAATTGCAAACAACTATCGGGAGGACGTAGGTTGCCCGGATACATACCGGGACATTGTCCGTATAATGCATGTGCAGTATAACAATGAGATGAAAGACTGGCCCGCGGAAAAGCTGTCCACAGTTACGAGAAGCCGCATGTATGTTCAAATGCAGCCTGAAATCAGTTGGGACAAATGCAGAAAAGTAGAAGAATTCCGCAGAGGGATAGACGCTCAGCCAAATCTGGATGCAAAAGCTGATTACGCAGCAGCCAACAGCCCTATATACCATTCAATACCGTCATCTTTTCATATCAGCTATGTGGGAAAAATCGCATGGGGTGGTCTGGGGCCTTTTCTTGACGGGGTTTATTCGATTACATATGGTCACCTGATGATTGAAGTAAACGCAACGGAAGAGGATTTTTGCCTCAGCTTCCAGACAATTCGCAAAGACGGCAAATATATTAAGGAGTTCCTGCAGGCGCTTGACGAAGAAGGAATAAAATATTCTGTCGGGGAGTTAGAGGACAGAAAGCTTCCTGATATCATATTACCCGATGAATGAACGGAACATTCCACAGATGGTCGGTAAGGAAAAGTCTTTGGATGACCGCATCCAAGAGCCGGGGAACGACTGAAAACCTGCAAA
>JAILOD010000193.1 GCA_024691015.1 Lachnospiraceae bacterium | reverse complement strand
CAGTACGATGGTAAGGTTGCTAAAACAATAGCTCCGCCGTCACCGAAGGCGCCGAGATTTTTTGTGGGATAAAAGGAAAAGCAGCCTATGTCGCCGAAGGTTCCGGCTGGCTTATTGTTATATGTTGCACCATGGGCCTGTGCGCAGTCTTCTATAAGAAAGAGCTTATGTTTTTTGCAGATAGAAACAATTTTGTCCATATCGGTCATATGACCGTAAAGATGAACTACCATTACGGCTTTTGTTTTGGGTGTGATAAGTGCTTCGACCTTATCGGCATCCAGCTGGAAATATTCATCCGGCTCGCAAAATACGGGAGTGGCTCCGTTTATCGTAATGCCCATTACACTTGCAATATAGGTATTGCCCTGTACGATAACCTCGTCACCTTCTTTAAGTCCGAGAACGCGGCAGCCTATCCATAAGGCATCAAGACCGTTACCTACACCTGCGCAGTATGAAGAAGAGCAGAAGCCGGAAAAGGAGCTTTCGAAGGTTTCTACCTCACGGCCAAGTACATACCAGCCCGAACGAAGTACCTCAAGGGCTTTCTGTTCATATTCGTCTTTATGTTCATTAAAGCACCGGTCGACACGGTTTGCGGGTATTTTAGTATTATCCAAGAGTCTGTTCTCCTTAAATTAACCTTGATTCATTCGATTATTATATACATATATGTTTTTGTTGACAAGTAAACAGAGGATGTGTTATTATGCCTTTTGTGCAAACAAAGCAGAGCGAAAGTCTCTCACCCCGAAGCGTCACATTCACAGACAGCCACCGGGCGTTAATATCTTTTAAGATCTTAATGGGACAGTATGCTTTGCGTGCTGTCCTTTTTTATATCGCAGAGCCGCCGAGATGAAATTTATCGGCTAAAGCCGACCGGCGGCTTGCGGTAGAGTAGGGTGCGATTGCATCTTCCCTACTCGATTATTGGACGGCAGTGGTCATTTAATGGTTTATGTTATGGGAGGATACGGCAATTAGCGATTTATTTATTAACGAACAGATACGGGACAGAGAGATCAGACTCATTGGAGCCGACGGGGAACAGCTTGGTGTAATGAGCCCCAGAGAAGCTCTGAAGCTTGCTGAAGAAGCAGAACTGGATCTGGTAAAGATCGCACCTACTGCAAAGCCGCCTGTTTGCAAGATAGTGGACTACGGCAAATACAAATATGAACAGACCCGTCGCAGTAAGGAAGCAAAAAAGAAGCAGCGTGTTATCGAGGTTAAGGAAATACGCCTCTCACCCAACATCGACACAAATGATCTTAATACCAAGGCAAATGCAGCCAGAAAATTCCTTGAAAGAGGTGACAGAGTTAAGATCACCCTCAGGTTCAGAGGAAGAGAAATGGCTCATATGAATGCAAGCAAGCATATACTGGATGATTTCGCCGAGCAGTTAAATGATATTTCAGTCATCGAGAAGCCGGCAAAGGCAGAGGGCAGAACGATCACCATGCAGCTTGCGGGCAAAAAATAAGAGGAGGATTATCATCATGCCAAAAATGAAGACCAACAGATCTGCAGCAAAACGTTTCAAGGTTACAGGAACCGGAAAGCTTAAGAGAAATAAGGCTTACAAGCGCCACATTCTTACAAAGAAGTCTCCTAAGGACAAGAGAAATTTAAGACACGCAACGGTTACGGATGCAACCAATGCAAAGGTAATGAAGAAGATCATTCCTTATTTATAAGGTCAAAGGAGGAAAGAAAAAATGGCAAGGATCAAAGGCGGATTAAACGCAAAGAAAAGACACAACAGAGTATTAAAGCTGGCTAAAGGATACAGAGGAGCACGTTCAAAACAGTACAGGATCGCAAAGCAGTCCGTTATGAGAGCTCTTGCTTCATCCTTCGCAGGACGTAAGCAGAAGAAGAGAGATTTCAGAAAGCTCTGGATCGCCCGTATCAATGCAGCAGCACGTGCAAACGGAATTTCATATTCACAGATGATGCATGGACTTAAGATGGCCGGTATAGATATCAACAGAAAGATGCTGGCTGAAATGGCAGTTAATGATGCAGCAGGCTTCACAACTCTTGTAGAGCTTGCAAAAGGCAAGATTGCATAAAACAATTTGACTACCGGATAAAAAAAGTTTAAAATAGCAATATTCCTGCGGAACTTTCCGCAGGATATAAGCAGGAATGGCGGAATTGGCAGACGCGCAGGCTTCAGGTGCCTGTGGTAGCAATATCGTGAGGGTTCAAGTCCCTTTTCCTGCACTTTTTATAAAGGTGCTGTCACACTGAAATTTCAAATTTATGCTGACACGAAGCAAAAGTGTGCAGCTGTTGTTTGAAGGTTTAGTGTGGCAGCATCTTTTTACTTGATATTTAATTAACGCATTAAATGCAGGGGGGATTATGCTTCTTACATCAAGAAAATTCAGGAAGGCTCTTATACTGATAACTGATATAATAAGCATCATTCTGTCTTTTTCCCTTTCGTATATTATGCGTTACGGTAATATAAATCTGTATTTGAGCGATTATTATTACAGGACTATCTTCGTTATAATTCTTATCTACTTTATGGTCTTTTTTATCCACGATACGGATAAAGGTCTTATTACCGACAAGGGGGTGTTTCAGAATTTCATTACGGTCGGTAAAAATTCGGTTTATATGTTGATCTATGTGGTTATATATTTCTTCATCACGCAGGAAGGTATACTGGTCTCCAGATACCTGATCGGTATGTTCTTTATTTTGTTTGTTCTGGTCGATTATTTAACGAGACTTCTTATCAGATATTATTTCAAAAAGCTTTCGGGCAGCAATGTCAATATGGTTAACATAATGTTAGTGACCAGGATGCAGGAAGCAGCGGAAATTCTTGGAAAGATCAAAAACAGTACGGGAAACCTGATGCACGTGTCCTGTATTACGATAGTTGATGAAGACAGGGTGGGAGAGGAAATAGATGGTGTTCCCATTGTCGGAAATATGGAAAACTATATGAACACCAGAAGAGACAACGTATATGATGAGGTGTTGATATCGGTACCCTACAAGTATAAAATGGAGCTCAAAAAAATGGTGAAGCTCTTTGAGCAGATGGGTGTTACCGTGAATCTTCACATAGAAATATTCGATATGGACGGACGTGAAAAGGTCATAAGAGATCTGGCGGGCTTTCATGTGATCTCGTTCAGAAGCAGGACGGTAAGCACCGGAGAACTGGTTCTTAAGCGTATGTTTGATATATTGGGAGGCCTTGTGGGCACACTGATATTTATCGTTGCCTATGTAATAATCGGTCCCATAATAAGGCTAACAAGCCCCGGTCCCGCACTTTTCACACAGGAGAGAGTGGGTATCAACGGAAGGATATTTAAACTATACAAATTCCGTTCAATGTATCAGGATGCGGAGGAAAGAAAAGCCGCTCTTATGGAACAGAACGAAATGGAAGGCTTTATGTTCAAGATGCAGGATGATCCGAGGATCACACCTATCGGTAAATTCATCAGGAAGACCAGCATAGACGAGATCCCACAGTTCATAAACGTGCTGCTGGGAGATATGAGCCTTGTGGGTACCAGACCGCCGACGGTGGATGAATATAAGAAATACAAGAACTATCACATGAGAAGGCTTTCGATAAAGCCCGGTATAACCGGCCTGTGGCAGGTGTCGGGTAGGTCGGATATCACGGATTTCGAACAGGTTGTGAAGCTGGATCTGGCCTATATTGACAACTGGTCGATACTTCTTGATATCAGGCTCATCTTCAGGACTATTGTCGTTGTATTCAAAAAAAGCGGCGCAAGATAGCATCAAGTGGGTGTATTACACTTGTTGCTTTTGCTGAATAATGATATTATATAAGAACATAGTTATTGTTACTTGGGGAATCGCAGTTTACAAGGAGAAGATGTATGGAAATACTCAACAGTGAACAGGTTGATATATTAGGTGAGATTGCTAATATCAGTATGGGAAATTCGGCAACGTCTCTCAGTATGATGCTGAATAAAAGGGTTGAGATCACAACCCCTTCGGTAAAAGTAATTAAGCGTTCACAGGCTCTGGATGATTACGAAAACAAATGTGCATTCATTCAGATCCATTTCATAAAGGGTATAGAAGGAAACAACGTTCTTATTCTGAAGGAAAACGACATAAAGATCATGACCGATCTTATGATGGGTGGTGACGGAAGCAATATTGCGGGTGAGATAGGAGAGCTTCAGTTATCAGCAGCTGCAGAGGCTATGAACCAGATGATGGGAAGTGCGGCTACATCGCTTTCAACGCTCATAGGTGTTGCAACGGATATTTCCACTCCCCAGGTCGATATGATCGATGTAGAGAGTATCAAGATCTTTGAGAGAATGTTTGAGGGGGTAAACGATAACTTTATTAAGGTGGCATTCAGGATAAATGTTGAGCACCTTATCGATTCGGTTATGGTTCAGCTTTATCCTCTGGAGTTTGCGCTTAATATGATCCGCAAATTTGAAAAGGCAAGATCTTAAGGAGATTATTTTTAAATGAAAATCATTATCGGTGGCGGCGGAAAGGTTGGCGGTGTTCTCGTTGAGAAGCTTTCTGCCGAAGGCCACGATCTTACACTTATTGATTCGGACCGGCAGACACTTGAAAGAAGTATAGAGAACTTCGACATCATGAGCTACAACGGAAACTGTGCTTCATATGATGTTCTCATACAGGCCGGGGTAGAGGAGGCTGATCTTCTGATCGCTGCGGCAGCAAGCGACGAGATCAATCTTCTTTCGTGTTTTACGGCTCATTCCATAAATCCTTCCATAAAGACAATAGCCAGGGTTAGAAATCCCGAGTATTCGACTCAGGCATACACCATGAGAAAACAGTTCGGTCTGTCGCTCACGGTAAATCCCGAGCGTCACGCAGCAGCCGAGATGAGGCGTCTTTTAAAATATCCGGGCTTTTTGAAAAGAGATACTTTTGCAAAGGGAAGGGCTGAGATCGTCGAATTAAAGATCGACGAAAAAAGCCCGCTTAATAATATTGTCTTAAAGGATCTGGGTTCCGTTATAAAATGTCAGGCACTTGTATGTGCGGTTTTAAGAGACGGTAAGGCAGAAGCACCTAACGGTAACTTCCGTCTTCAGAAGGATGACAGGATATATGTGTCCGCTCCCTCGAAAAACATGTCCGTTTTATTGGACAATCTCGGAGTGGTTGCGAGAAAGACCAAGAAGGTTATGATAGCAGGTGGAAGCACCATCAGCTATTATCTTGCAAAGCTTTTAGAGCTTGACGGGATAGAAGTTACGATCATTGAAAAGGATGAGGAAAAATGTCAGGAGCTCTCACGGCTGCTTCCCGGAGCAACGATAATAAACGGGGATGCAAGTGCACAGGATGTTCTGGACAGTGAGGGTATAAGAGAGACGGATGCTTTGGTTTCGCTTACCGGAATGGATGAGCTCAACATCATCATAAGCATCTTCGGAAATATATGTAAGGTTCCTCAGATCATCACAAAGGTATCACAGCTTAATAACAATTATGTGACAGAGGACCTTTCGATAGGCTCCATCATCACTCCCAAGGAAAGCGTAGCCTATACAATTGTTCGTTATGTCAGAGCCATGAGCAATCAGGCCGGTGCCGCAGTTTCCATTCATACGATAGCGGAAGGACAGGCGGAGGCCATAGAGTTCGTTGTGGACGCTAACACATTAAATGCAGGCGTTCCGCTTAAGAACATCAGGCTTAGGAATGGCGTGCTTATCTGCGGCATCATAAACGGTGTAAATACCGAGATCCCCAATGGTGATTCGGTGTTTAACGAAGGCGATTCGGTTATAGTTGTTGCCTCGGTCGGAACCGTATTGATGCAGCTTAACGATATTTTTATTGTGTAGTGATCGGAGTTTGATATGAATTTTAAAATGGTGGGAAGGATCCTTTCCCTTATACTTGCGGTAGAAGCGGTGCTGATGCTTCCTGCCGTAGGTATCTGTTTTTTTGATAAAGACTATTTTGTTGCAGCCTGTTTCGGAGTCACAATAGTTATCACGGCAGTTATAGCCGGAATTCTCGCAATATTCGGTCGTGACGCCCGCATGGAATTCTATGCTCGTGAAGGGTTTGTAAGTGTCGGGCTCTGCTGGATACTTATGAGTCTTATGGGTTGTTTACCCTTCTATTTTTCAAGACAGATCCCCAATTTCATAGATGCGCTTTTTGAGATCGTATCGGGCTTTACCACAACCGGTTCTTCAATTATTCCAAACGTTGAACTGCTTTCAAGAGGCCTTCTCTACTGGAGAAGCTTTTCACACTGGATAGGCGGAATGGGAGTTCTGGTATTTCTTCTTGCAATTGTTCCCCTTAACGGAAAAAACGCAGGCTTCACGCTTCACCTTATGAGAGCGGAGAGCCCCGGTCCCGATGTGGGCAAGCTTGCGCCGAAGATGCGTGAAACAGCCAAGATCCTTTATATTATCTACATCGCTCTTACGGTTCTTGACTTCCTGTTTTTGCTTATGGGAGGTATGAGTGTTTTTGATTCCGTATGTACCGCATTCGGAACGGCCGGTACCGGAGGCTTCGGAGTAAGAGCCGACAGCATTGCCTCCTACAGCCCGTATCTTCAGAATGTTACCACGGTATTTATGCTGCTGTTCGGTATAAATTTCACGGTATATTATCTTCTTTTATTAAAGAACTTCAAGCAGGCGCTGAAGGACGAAGAGATACATTTGTATCTCGGCTTCTTTGCGGTTGCTACCATTATAATCACCGGAAATATCGCAAAAATGTATCCGTCCATAGGGGATGCGGCAAGACACGCGGCCTTCCAGGTAGCTTCAATAATGACCACAACAGGTTTTGCCACCACCAATTTTGACAACTGGCCCGTATTCTCAAAGACGATACTTTTGATGCTTATGATCCCCGGAGCCTGTGCCGGCAGTACCGGAGGAGGAATGAAGTGGGCACGTATAAATATCCTTACCAAAACACTGGTACGTAATATCAGAAGAATGCTTCATCCGAGAAGAGTTGAGAGGATAAGGGTTAATTCGAATGTGATAGATGAGAAGGTTGTAGACAATACATCCGCTTATCTTGCGGCATATTGCGCGATAGCCGTTGCAAGCCTTCTGGTGATATCATTTGACGGGCTTACAATGGAGAGTAACATTTCGGCAGTCATAGCCTGCTTTAACAATATAGGCCCCGGATTTGCACAGGTGGGGCCTGAAATGAATTTTGCGATCTACAGTCCGCTTTCGAAGATCGTTCTGATCTTTGATATGCTTGCGGGCAGGCTTGAGATCCTGCCCATACTGATATTATTTACCAAGCATACCTGGACTGTGTCCAAGAGATAAATTAACTCAGTTCCGAATCCGGCGCGCAAGACTCGCAAGTGAGTCTTGATCAATGAGATAATTATCGAGCCATTTTCGAAACCTGATCAAAGGTTTCTGCTATATCATTTTCGGGCTCTTTAGTGGCAAGGCTTACAAGAACGATAAATATTATCGATACCAGGAAAGCCGGAGCCAGTTCATAAAGATCCCATACACCGCCCATCGGGCGAACCATGTATTTCCAGATGAAAACCATAAGACCGCCGGAGATCATTCCGGCAATAGCGCCTGCACGGTTCATTCTCTTCCAGTAGAGGGAGAGTATCATTGCAGGTCCGAATACCGCGCCAAAGCCCGCCCACGCGAAGGAAACAATACCGAAAACCGAACTGTTGGGGTTCCAGGCGATTATAACACCGAAGACGGCAACACTGATAAGAGTGATCCTTGCTGTAAGCATAGCCATTCTTTCGGAAAGCTTAAAGCCGAAGGTGTCCTGAATGATGTTTTCCGAAACAGCGGATGAAGCAGCAATGAGCTGTGAGTCTGCTGTTGACATTGTTGAAGCAAGGATACCTGCAATAACAAGACCGGCGATCAGTGCGAAGATGAAGCTGTTTTCACTGATATGCTGGGCCAGAACGATGATAAGTGTTTCTGCCTTTGATGAGCTCTGGATGTTCTCGGGATCTATAAGTGATTCAAGAACACCGCCTTCGGTCATTGCACGTCCCACAACACCAAGGAAAACTGCGATCCCGAGAGAGAAGAGTACCCATACGGAAGCGATCCTTCTTGAGATCTTAAGCTCGGAGGATTTACGTATTGCCATGAAACGAAGCAGGATATGAGGCATTCCGAAGTAGCCAAGTCCCCAGCAGAACATCGTTATCTTATTGAAGATTCCATAAGGAAGAGCCGAATTTGTTGCATTGTCATGGGTCGCACTTATATCCAGAAAGCCCGGAAGACTTCCTGTGTTATCTATAACGGCACCGATCCCACCCGCGTGAAAGATCCCGTAACCCAATACGAAGAAGAGGGCTAAGGTCATAACGATGGACTGGATGAAGTCTGTTTTTGAAGCTGCCAGGAAGCCGCCTGTTGTAGTGTAGCCCACGATTATGATGGCTGAGACTATCATAGCGAATTCATAGTTTACACC
>JAILOD010000184.1 GCA_024691015.1 Lachnospiraceae bacterium | reverse complement strand
CATTTTATTTGTACATATTTTCAGATTATGAAAGGTTCCTAGGTATAGCAGCTCTTTTACCGAATTTTGTAACTTCTGGTGATTTGGTTCTAGATGTGTTTTTTTCTGATATCCTTTGGCTGTTTCCCATTTTGAGACGGTCTTATCACTTACCCCGAGTTTTTCCGCAAGCTGAAGCTGAGTCATTTTATTCTTTTCCCGAAGTTCCTTGATAACTGCGCCTGTAACATATTGGTTCATATTTTTTTCCTCCATGCACAGATTTTAATTCAGTTCTGTGGAATATGGTACCTACGGAAAGTAGAGTTAAGGAGGAGTCAAATTCCTTTTCCGGCGTTATCCGTTATAAAACCTAAGATACATCTCCAGATTCGACAGAACATATTCCAAATTATGATGTCCCTCTAACAGATGATATTGTACGTCTGCACCGCTTCGCTGAAGTATCCCAAACAGCTCTTCACAGGCACGGTAAAACCTTCCCTCATCATCCTTTCCATCATCCAGGAAAACCTGCATATTCTCAAAAGTTGACTTCGTCGCAACAGATATAGGGTCGTATTTCAGCCACATTGCTTCATCTGCAAAATAGCACTCGTCCTCCTCCTCGTATGACAGATCAACTGCCGGCATATGACCACCAATCTTAGAAAACAGCTCCGGGTGCCTTAGTCCGATGCTCAAAGCCGTATATCCTCCGGAGGAAATGCCACCGATATAGCGTGCTGAACGATCCTTTATCGTATAGAAGGTTTGATCAACATATGTGATCATCTCATCCACTATATAATCCTCATACCGACCCTTATATACCACACCGTATTTTCCGTTGATTTCCTGATAGATTTCTGAAGAATTTATCCCCCTGCTGTTGTCCAGATTAGGACAGACAATAATCATAGGTTTTATTTTCCCGGATTTAATCAGTTTCTCTGCCGCCGTATTCATTTCCAACTGTTTTAGCAGCTGTTCGTCTCCTGTCCTGCCGTGAAGAAAATAAAGTACCGGAAGTGCGTTTTTTTCATAGCCATCCGGACAATAAACCGACAGATTCATAGTCTTCCCAAGAACTAAGCTTTCCACTTTATCTGTTTTTAATCCCATTCCAATAACTCCTATTGCTCTTACATAACTGATGCTTTAAAAATAGCTTTTTCCTACTGAAAGATATCCATCCGGCAACTCAACATTCAGTGAATCGTATGACAGCCAGGATATATAGGATGCATCAAACCAGTTTGGGTGGTTTATAATATGTCGTATAAACCGGCGTACAGGTCTGTGTATCCTCATGAAAAACATATTGGATCGGATTTATGCTGTCATAACAGATCAGTTCATCCGACTGCCAGAGATAACCCATCCTGTAGTCATCTCTTGAATTCAGCACCTTTGAAAGCACATACAAAAAGTTGATATAAAATTTAGTGCCTGTCCTTTCCTGATATTATTATTGCATCATTTCAAATCTTTCTTATTTTCCTGACAGATCCTTCTCCATATAAACAAATATCAGGTCATCTTTAACAACATGTTGTTCATATTTCCTGTATCCATTCTTATTGTATAAGCGGATATTATCCTTGCTCTTTGTACTTGTAAAAAGTTCATAACGCTTTCCCGGATAACAATGTTCTATTTCAGCAAGAAGCTTTCTCCCATATCCATTGCACCTGTGATCAGGATGAACCATAAGTTTCCCGATATATACCGTTCCTTCGGACTCTTTCGCTCGGACAGAACCAATAATGTTACCATCCTCACTCACCATTTTCAGAATAATCCCCTGCTCATATTCACTTATTACCTCATCAATCGTCTGCTTAAGCGGTGGAATATCCATGTTTCCAAACAATGCCGCTTCACTCTGATATGCCAGATACTGTAATCTAAGTATCTCTTCAAGATCTTTCCTGGCTGCTTTCTCTATCTTTACCATGATATTTCTCCTTACCTCATCTTGTCTTAAATCCTGCTGATTCATAACAACGTCTGGCATTCTCGTTATTCTCGAATACACCCAGCTCGATCTTTGAAGCAGACAGGTTCTCTCTTACTGCTTCAAAATTTTTATGTACATGCGGATATTATTATTTCCGGCTCGATCAGGTGAATATAGTGAGTGCTCTTCTTTGCCTGCATCCAGCTTACATTCTTTGAATAATCCATGTAGTCCTTCATAACATCCTGCCAAAGTTCCTCTTCTCTAATAGCAAAAGAACGATCATTTCTGCCAAATTCTATATTTTCCTTTATAGCTTCTTCTGAAGAATGAGTAATAAGAACGATCGGGATATCCGGATAGTCTTCCTTTAAAACCATTTTGTTTAATATGGACTCATCATGTGAGAGTCTGTACTCTTCTCTGCAGGTATCAATATTTGTAATGTTAACAAATGAATTTAATATATCTATCCGTTGTTCCTCAGTAAATTGAGCATAATAAAAAGGCGGTGCCTGACACATTATCTTTTTTATTAAGCCTTTTAACCCCAACTTAGCCATTATTCGTAATATATCAAAGTTTTTGCTCTTATCTGCACCTGATCGTTTCAATTCCTTAGGCGTTAATTCTTTTTTGAATCTGATATCTGTCTTTGATAGGGGATCCAATAAGATAAGACGTTTTATCATTTCAGGATAGAGGCCGCAGAATTCACTTGCATACAATCCTCCTTGAGAATGGCCTATAACAACTATCTTCTCTTCATGTGAAACAGTATCAAGCAGCATTTTCAATTCCATGGCAATATTTGTGGGAGTTCTTTCCTTATTATTTTTATTACTATGGTTTATCCCGGCTCTTTCATATACAAGCACACCATGACTCTTTCCAAGTTCTGTTGCAAGCGCTTCCCACTCTGCGATACAGGCACCAAGCCCCATCTCTATAACCACGTCTACAGAGGGATTTCCAAATATCTTGTAATTATTCATTTACGCATTAATCTCCCAATAATAATGGTCCATAGGGACGGGGTCAATGTCCTTTATGTTTTTCTTTTTTCTTCAACTGTTTCAGTTCAAACATCCGCTGATTTTCTACTTCCCTTTGTTCACGGCTTTTAATTTTTCGTTCCTGCTTATTCTGCTCTTGTTGTAATTTAAGTGCCTGTTGGGATTTAGTACCTATACCCGTCCTCAACGTCAACTTTTTCGCATCACGTTGTGCTCTCTTAGGATTTTTAACGGTTTCCTTTATAACTGCTTCAACCGTTGGACTGAACTTCAGATGATAATAGTTTCGCTTTACGAACTCCAACACCTCATAATCCTTCGGTTCTGCACCAAATGTCGCTTTAACTGCTGACAATTTTTTGTCCTCAATTCTCTCAATAATGCCTACCCAGAACGGGTCTTCAAAATATACCGTCAGTCTGTCGTTTACTCTATCCATCGTTTTTCATCCCAAAAATCCGGTCCTTTCACGCTCCGTACATATCATAGCAAAACTAACATGACATCTGTGTGTCGTGTTTATAATATTATTTTTTCTTTTTATCCGGCAACTCTTCCCACATTCTTTCAACCAGCTTACACAGGAACTCCCGATTATCCACGTTATCAACCAGGATCATCTCCTTCGCTCCATCATAAGGAAGTTCCATCTCAG
>JAILOD010000140.1 GCA_024691015.1 Lachnospiraceae bacterium | reverse complement strand
CCTCCCGTTTCGTCATTTTCCGCCAACCGGGCCTGCTCCCCTCCACAGTCCCCGCAAAATGGCAGGCCATATATGTCTATCAGAAGCCAGCGGGCCTGCTCCCCTCCACAGTCCCGGCAAAACAGCAGGCCCGATGCGTCTTTCGAAGACCACCACGCCTACCTCCTGACAAATAAGACGCATCCGGAAGCCCCGAATGCGCCAAAATATCAACGAATATCAAATTCCTCAGATCACCTTCACCTGCTTATCCCAATCATAAGAATGCGGTGTCTTCTCCATACCCTTATGACCAACCGCGATCGCGATCTCATACTCATAGCCCGCAGGAATACCAAGCTTACTCTCAAATTCTTCACGTCTGTCACCGCGAAGAGCATCATACACGCAACCGATGATCAGATTCCCGAGCCCCAGCTCCTCAGCCTGAAGTGCCATATTCTCAACAGCAATACCCGCATCCAGAGGGCTCCACTTATATTCCTTATCCGCACTCAGAAAAATAACCGTGGGCGCCTCATAATAAAAATTATGCTCAGCCTTATCAATATTCCTGAGCCTGTTCTTCTCATCCTCAAGCTCTTTAAGCACCGGATTATCTCCCTTCAGAACAGAAAAGAAGATTTCCTGCTTGTTTGCAGCAGTAGGTGCCTTAAGACCGGCCTCCAGAATAAGCTTAAGCTCTTCATCCGTAAGTGCCTCTTCAGTATACCCCCTCGTTGAACTTCTTTTTGTGATCGCATCCTTTACATTCATAATAAACCTCCAAAACTATAATCTGTTAGTATTTTCAGAAACCTTAAATTCACCTGATTCAATTTTTCCAATGATCTCCTCATAAGGCATAGGCTTTCCGAAGAAATATCCCTGCAAACGTCCACACCCGTTTTCTTCAAGGAAATCAACGGCCTCTCTTGTCTCAACACCCTCGGTCAGAGTCTTCATACCAAGCTCATTGGAAAGATTGATAATATTCTTTAAAATAACCTTTGAATTCTGATTGTTCTCAAAGCCTCTCAAAAAGACCATATCTATCTTCAGAAGATCGAAATCAAAATCCTTCAGGACATTAAGAGAAGAATAACCCGAGCCGAAATCATCAAGCCATATCTCATATCCCTTTTCATGGAAACGTTTCATATCCTTTTTCAGACCTTCGACATCAGAAGTCAGTGCACTCTCCGTAATCTCAACATGGAACTTGTTTCTCGGAATATTATAAGTCGTAACCAGTTCCTCCAGCACATCTACTGCATCCATAAGTTCAAAATCCAGTCTTGAAAAATTAAGCGAAACCGGAACAACCGGCAACCCGTTATCATAGGAATTTCTCATATCCCTGCAGGCAATCTCATACACGCAGCGATCCAGCTTGTGAATCTGCCTTGACTCCTCAAGGATCGGAATAAACAACCCCGGAGACATAAATCCCATTTCCGGATCTATCCATCTTACCAGAGCCTCACATCCGCAAAGCTTTTCATTGGAGGAATCCATAACCGGCTGATAATAAACATGAATATATCCGTTCTTCACTGCCTTATCTATATTATTAAGTACATACTCTCTCTGGTGGAACTTCTCCTCCATTTTTTCGTCATACTCTCTGAACACCTCATCAGAACGATTCTTGATAAACGAAACCGCATATCTGGCCCTATCCGTACAGCGTCTGGAATCAACCATTTCGTTTCCTTCAGGCCTGCAGCCTCCGACTTTAAGAGCAATGTAGCCCTCGTAATCCTTGCTTTCCTCTATTTTAGCCTGCATCAAAGAGACCCTGTCCATAAAGCCGTCCACCTTGGTAAGGACCACAAAATGGTCGTCCGACTGTCTTGCATATGGGTCTCCCACAAAAACCTCACCGATCATATGTCCGATCTTTTTCAGGAACTCATCTCCCATTTTATATCCGAGCTGATCGTTATATGTCTTGAAATTCTCTATATCAAGAAACAGAAAGATGATATCCTCCCCTTCCATTGCACACTGATTTGCATACTCACGGGTTTCTTCATCAAATCGATGCATATTTGCAATACCGGTAAGGTCATCCGTCACACTGGCTTTGTACAGCTTTTCCGCCTCTATTGCTTCACGATGTCGCTGCTGATAAATACTGATGGCAAGCATTGTAAGCGTGATGAAAAATGTAATGTAATTGATCTGATCTCCGCTCCCCATCTGAATCGGTTCACCCGTCTCCTTGGAAATCGAATAATTCTGAATAAGATATAAAAAACCTACAGAAATAACCGTCAAAAGAATTATGGAAATATACGGCCTCCAGATAAGAAGGGCTGCCACATACATAACCATTGTAAGGAAGCAGATGATCATCTTATCACGTGCAAAATCACCGTATGATACATAGACACCAAAGATCAGGCATATCCCGGCAAACATTGTAATAAAAATGTTGCTTGAAACCCCGTTCTTATTAACCCGGCCTTTCATAAACAACAGACCGTAAACAAACATTATTAATCCGATTATCAGTAAAACCCAATAGGAACCGGTATACTGAAAAAAGGATGAAACAGTGATCTCGTATTTATCCGGCATTATGATCATGTATTTAACTATATAACGAATGATCATCCAGACTTCGATGATTATGAGTACTATCGACATGTACATACTGCTTCGTACATTCGCTTCACGTTTGTAATCGGATACATATTTCGAATCCTTGTAAAACCCAAGCATATTTTCAAGCCAGGTTCTTTTCTTGTTATCCATAAAAATCCCTCCGATAAGTATGTAAAAACATCCAACACTGGAAACTCATAAATCCACCCGGATCTGAGTTAGATCGATCATTAAATTTTACTAATTAATTTTATCATAATTGCATATTACAAACAATAAATATGATATTTTGATTACCTTTTTATTAAATATCAATAAATGAAACAAAAACTAAATTGATGATATACAATATCTCAATATCCTGATTTTACTTGATTTTTTAAAAACGTTGTACTATTATGTGCTTTGAGACGTGAAGAGCGTTATAACTATTATTATCGTTTTAGGGAGGGACAACAGTATGAAGTCCGAAATCATCATTGAATTTGCTGGTCGTCAGGTAAACACTTCCGAGCTTGTAAAATCTGCAGCTGCAGACTTCAAGAAGAGCACAAAAAAGGAAGCAAAGAAGCTTGATCTTTATGTTCAGCCTGAAAACAGCACAGTTTACTATGTTGCAGATGGGGATTCCGACAATACAAGAAGCATCACATATTGATCATTGTATAAATTACTCATTGCAATGTAAAAAGCCACCCTTTACGGGGTGGCTTTTATTTTAATATATTATAAAATCTGTTTAATCTTCGCCTTTAAGATTTAAAAGCTTATCTATCTCACGAACAAGATTTCCGATCTCAGGCTTTGAAAGCTGTGCATCTGCACCAAGCTGCTCTCCCTTTCTGCGCATCTCGTCATTTACAAGTGATGAGAAGATGACTACCGGGATATGCTTTGTGAAATCGTTTGACTTAATAAGCTTTGTAAGACGATGACCGTCCATGATGGGCATTTCGATATCGGTGATAACAAGCCCTACCTTTGAATCAAGATCGCCTTCGTTGAGGCTCTTTGTAATATAATCCCAGGCTTCCTGTCCGTTAACCGTATCTATAAGATTAACGTAACCGGCTTTGATAAGTGAATCTGAAATAAGCTTATTAAGAAGGGCCGAATCCTCTGCCATAAGAATGGGAACATCGCTCCTTGTACGCTCTCCGAGGGCATCGATATCGGTAACCTTAAGACCTGTATCAGGGCTTATATCTGTAACTATTTTCTCGAAATCAAGGATGATGACCAGTCTTTCATCAAATTTTACAATACCCGTGGAAATACCGGCTTCTACGGTATTAACCGTTGCATCCGGCTTGATGATGGACGCCCAGGATACTCTCTTTATACCCAGAACCTGATCTACGTGGAACGCAATGTCCAATTTGTTAAAGTTTGTTATGATGAAGAACCCACTGTTCTCCTGTGACCCGCGCTGCAGGCAATTCTTAAGATCGATGGCTGTGATCATCGTATCACGCGGCATGAAGATACCTTCTATACTGGGATGAGAATTGGGAACCGGAGTGACCGGCTGATAAGGAATGATCTCCTTTATCTTTGCGACGTTGATTCCGTAAGACTCGTTGTCCAGCTTAAACTCAAGTATTTCTAACTCGTTTGTACCATTTTCAAGAAGAATATTAGTTTCCATACAGCACCCCTTGATATAAATTTTTATAAACTGTACACATTATAACATAATGCACAAAAAAATACACTAATGAATTAAAATATTTACCGATTTTTTTCCAAAAGTATCCTCTATTTCCTCTTTTGATATATCACAAGATTACAATTGCCATCCTCACCTGTCTGTTCATAATGATCTGAAAACAGATCTTTTATCTCATCCGAAAAATCCTTGTGAAGCTCAAACGCATATATAACATCATACCCCGAAAGTTCCTCTTTATCGAAGCTATCGTCATCCTTTACCTCTCCGTTCTTCATATAATACTGAAGATTACCGAATTCCGTCCCTCTGGCCATATTTGCCGGAAGCCTGTCACTCCTGTGTCTTAAATAGATGTTGACCCACTCTCTTCCCTGGGAAGTAAGCACAAGAGCATTATCATCAATCGAAGAAATATTTGCCGCTATATAGTCTGCGGCCTGTGAATACTGATTTTCGTCAGCTATCGTGTTTTCCAGCGCCTTTTTGTAAGAAAGAAAAGCCCCGCTCACTATGATCAGTGAAAAAGCAATCCAAAACAGCTTTGTCTGCCAGCCCGGCTTCAGTAAGTTGTATATTTTCACAAGGCCAAGGGTAAAGATAAGATAAATGTGCGGAATGATCACAAAAAAGTATCTGTTTACAAACAGGGAGCCATCCGGATTCACAAATCTCGAATAAATAAATACCGTAACCATAACCCAGATAACGGCTCCGAACAGTATGGGAACCAATATATCCCTTGTTTTTACAAAATCGATCACGACAAGGACCGCACAGATCACAAACAGTACCACCATTATCTTATTTCTGTTAAGAAGATAAGACACAGCACTGACAAAGCTGTTGAGATCCGGAACATTCGCCCAGTAATCCGTAAGCTTATTGGTATGGGTTGTAAGCATCAGGATAAGCCAGGGAATAAAAAGTGCCACATCGAT
Source organism: Lachnospiraceae bacterium (assembly GCA_024691015.1). GTDB lineage: Bacteria > Bacillota > Clostridia > Lachnospirales > Lachnospiraceae > NK4A144. The sequence goes on along the minus strand of JAILOD010000140.1, from coordinate 3,077 downwards.
AACATACGGAATAAGTGTCTGCACTCTTTCCTTTTTCACAAAAATAAAATACAGATCCGCAAAGCCGTAAAAAGCAGCGATAAGAGTTCCGAACCAGTGAGAATACATCAGGATCAGAAGCACAATGGTATAACGGATGAGATTTTTCCCGCTGTTATCATCAAGCTTTTTCAAAAACAGATACAGTGTCCACACGGAAAAGCAGAACATCATTCCATAGGGCCGCACCTTCCATCCGCCCTGCGAAACCAGAACCCCTGAAGTCACACTGATAAGAAATGCTATGAGTGCGTATATCCTTCCCAGTCTCTTTCGTGCCAGATAGTATATTCCGTAAACACCCGCCACAACAAAAATAATATCGGGGAGCATATAGACCACTTCATTTATAGTACCCGTCTGAAAGATAAGAAAGATCAAAGAATAGTAAAGAGGAAGATTATACCCCCATTCCAAAAGCCCCCGGATCATCCCGAAAAAGCTGCCGGAATCCACAAATTTCAGTGTCCAGTCCAATTCATCATAGGTAAATGTCTTATGTGCCGGATTCAGCACCATAAATAAAAACATTGCAAACAACAGAATAAAGACCAGAAGCTTTTCCGTTTTTTCACTTATAAATTGGTTTTCTGTCCTGTTATCCATGGATTATTTGTGTATATATCCTCTCTTGCTTTTTTTTCACGCGGCAGAATACAGTATGAAATGCCCGCTCCTATTGCACACTCTCCGTCCTTTTCAAACCTGTCACCTACAAACAAAGCCTGATCCTTAGAACGCGCATGCTTATTCAGTATGTTAACGAGGCCTCTGCTGTCGGGCTTCATGCATCCGATCTCATCATCTCCCGAATAATAAGCAGCAGTGGGTACAAAATTCAGGATCTTAAGTTTTTCTTCTACGGGATAATCGGAATAAACTATGACCTTGTCTCCGCGTTTTTTGATACCGTTAAGAATATCAAGCAGCTTTTTATCTCTGTTTTCATATATAAGACTTAACGGAATTTTGAACATCCAGTATTTGACCAGTTTTTTCACGGTCATATCGTCCAGACCGTATTTTTTTGCAACCGCACTAAACTGTTTGTCCTCAAAATCCGTTTCCCCCGAGAACAATTCCTTTTCACGGATTTCCCTGTAGTATTTGAGAGCAAACAATTCCTTTATCCTGCCGGGATGAGACAAATAGAAACCTATGAGCTTAAATGCCATTGCCCGCCTCACCGGCTTTTGAAAATAGAGCGTACCATCAAGGTCTACTATGTAAACTTCGTGCACGGTCGGTATCTTTTTTATTTCCATTTATTTCACCGGTATGAGATCCTTCCCCAAAAACATCTGCAAACCATTGATATCGACAAACATTAATATAATAAATACAACTATAAGGACAAAAAGATAAAGCAAAAGCCCCTTTTCCTTATATAATTTTTCAGGCTTCTGAACCGAAGAGTCCTTTTTATAGCTTATGTGAAGATAATAACAGAACAGACCGCAAAGCAACGGAATGGCTATTATCAGCTCTATCTTGTATTTTATAAGAAAAATACCGCAGAAGAAAACTGCCATAAGGGCATAAAAGAATGCCGAGATCAGAAGCGACTGCTCGCTGTAATATTTAAACGACTTTCTGTAAAGACCTGCGGTTGTCTTATCTCCTATCATCCTGTATTCGGAATAACGCTTAACCGCCATAAGAAAGGCTCCGCTCATCCAGTATCCGAGAACGATACTTATCGGCGGATAGAATGTAAGCGTAACGGCAAACCATCCGATGAGAAGCCTTATGGCATTGTTTACGGATTCCGAGAGAACATCCAGATACGGTATCTCCTTTGTCCTCATAGGGCGAACATTATACAGAATCCCCATTATAAAGAGCCAAAGCTCCATAAAGAACACCGGCTTACAGGATAAATATCCGAACACAAGCCCTGCTATACCTAAAACGGCATATTCCGTAAGGATCCATTTAACAGAAAGATTGTCGCTGACCACGGGCCTGTTTTTCTTAGTCGGATGATATTTATCAAAATCAGCATCCAGCCATTCATTTATGACATAGTTTGCCGATGCAACAAAGCAGGTTGAGATAAATGCCAGAATAAATCGAACAAGCACTCCCTCATTATTGCCCATACCGACAAGAAACCAGGCAAACACCGACCCGGGTACTATAAAAAGCTGCTTGATCCAGTGATCCGGTCTTGCAATTTTAATGTAATCTTTTAACATATATGTCCTCTGTATCAGTTACTTTCAATATTTTCGGAAGTTCTTACTCAGAAGTTCCTTCTTGGGAAGCCTCTTCTTGGGAAGCCTCTTCTTCAGAACCGTCTCCTTCAGAAGCACCCTCTTCTATAGATCCAGCTTCAGAATCATCGGCTTCTCCCGTGCCTTCCTCTTCTCCGGCACTTAGTGCCATATCTTCAGCTGAAGCAGCATTTGCCGCATCCATCTGTGCCTCACTGCTTTGTGTTGTATCCTGAATTATACATTCCTTTTCCACATTGTTTATTCGAAGGATCTGCACGATGGTTCTGATATCAGTGAGCTTCTCCGCCGCAAATTCCGCCACAAGAACAGCCGTCTTGGTTTCTCCGGGCTCGAAATCCGCATCAAAGGTTGCCAGGTCATCAAGCAGAAGTGTTTTAAGCATGCTTCTTCTCTCTTCGTTGATCTTTATCCTGAAGCTCGGATCCTTTTCAAGAATACTGATGTGAGCCGGTTCCGATAAGGTATTCGTGATCTCATAGTGCATAACAAAGAGCTTATCATTTGCTGCAGCCGTAATCCCGAAAACCCCGACCTCATCGGTTTCTTCAGGATATTCATCTGTTATCTCGGCTCCTTTATAAATGATTGCAACATTTTCAAGTCCCAAAGCTGCCGCAAGATCCGTAAACTCCTCGGCTCCGGGATCTATAAGTGAATTTACCTCTTCTCCCTCTTCTCCTTCGGTCTCTTCGGCAGCTTCCTCCGCAGCTTCCTCCGCCGCCTCTTCTGCCGCCTTTCTGGCTCTTTCTTCCTCCCTGCGTTTCTTCGCTTCTTCCTCTTCTATCATCTGCTCCAGCT
>JAILOD010000130.1 GCA_024691015.1 Lachnospiraceae bacterium | reverse complement strand
GAATGCGCCGACTATAAGCAGGCTGTAGTTATCTCCATAAGGATTGATCAGCGTGTTAAGACCTAAAGTCAATGTGTATTTCTCTGATGAACGGATAACCAACAGAGGCCACATATAGTTATTCCAGGCATTCATACCGTTAAGGATCGCCATAGCAGCAAATGCGGGCTTCATTATCGGTATGATGAGTTTAAAGAATATGCCGTATTCCGTAGCTCCATCGATACGTCCTGCCTCGATAAGAGACTTGGGAAGACCGAGAAGGTACTGTCTGAAGAAGAATATTGTGGATGCGTGTGCAAGGAAAGGAAGCACAATAGCCACATAGCTGTCCATAAGATGCCAGTCTGACATCTGCTTATAAAGAGGAAGCATTACTACTTCAAAAGGAACCGACATTATAGCAAGCACCATTACGAACAGGAAGTTTCTGCCCTTAAAGTCGTAGGCTGAAAATCCATATGCTACGAATGCGCTTATTATCAAAGTTAAAATTACGGTTACAACAGTAAGAATGATTGAATTTACAAACCAGATCCAGTAATCGTGCTCACCATGGAAAAGCAGATCATAGTTGGAAAGTCCCATTTTCTCAAATTCGGGAGCAAGGTTCAATCCATACTGAAGCAACAGTTCACCCGGTTTAAAGCTGGCAATAAAGAGAGCATATACCGGTATGAGAATAAGGATAGCCAGAATGGTGAACAATATGATCAGACAAACGGTTTTTCCTAAACTTCCTTTTGTTTTTTCCATATTTATCTGTCCTCCTTATCAAAGGTACCTGTAAGCTTAAGCTGTATCAGGTTTACGATCATAACGAACAGCAGAAGTACAATACCAACAGCGCAAGCATATCCCATTGCACGTTTCTCAATTCCCTGTCTGTACAGGTAACCGACAATAGTCAAACCGATATTATTCGGTGAATTGTTACCTTTCCACAGCATGAAGCTCTCAAGGAACATTGAAAGACCTGCGTAAATACTGATAGTTAATACATAGATGGTTGTGGGCTTCACAAGAGGAATTGTGATGCTCCAGAACTGCTGCCATTTTGTGGCACCGTCAACCTCAGCTGCCTCGTAAAGCTCTGTTGGAATTGACTGGATACCTGCGAGGAAATACAGGATATTAACACCCGTCCATCTCCAGCAGCATAACAATAACATTGCAAAATATGCTGTGAGATCGTTTCTGAGCCATTTGATAGGTTCAAGACCGAAAAGACCTATAACCTGATTCATAAGAGCTCTGTCCGATTCTCCGAACATAAGTCTGAAAACTGTACCTGCGACAACTACTGATGTAAGTGCAGGAAGGAAGTAAATCGATTTAAACAGATTTGCTTTTTTCATCAGTGCCGAATTAAGCAAAGTTGCAAAAAGCAACGGGAAAGGTATGAGCAAAACGAGCGTACCAATCATATATCTGACACTGTTGAACACTGCCTTGAAGAAAATCTTGTCAGTCAGCATTCTGTTGTAGTTGTGAAGACCGACCCATTCATCCTTCAATACATCCTGGAAACTGAGAAGAACACCGTTAAATATCGGTCCCAGCCAGAACAAAAGAACTGTGATCACAAAAGGACAGATGAATATGTACGGAGCGAATTTTTGAGAATACAGTATTTTTTTCATTCTACACCTCTTACCATCCTAAAAAAATACCTCCGGCACCCTGTTTGTCAGACGTGCCGGAGGTATGTTGTCAATTATTCTCCAAGCTCGTTTATAAGCTGATCCTGTGCTGCATTAAGCTCTTCCTGGATATCTGCGCCACCCTCGAAGATATTTGTGAGGATCTGTGTGCAGAAGATATTGTTGATAGAAGGAGCCTTTGCATCCTGCAAGCTGTGAAGTGATCCGATAGAATCCTGCATCTCAAGCAAGCAGTTGAAAGGAGGTGTGTTGAAGAACTGTACGAACTGGTTGTCAGGATTCTCTGTAAGATCCTTGTTTGTCCATACTTCTGTGTTAACGGGATCGAATCCAAGAACGTTCCAAACTTCTTCGTTAGCACCTGATGAAAGCTTAATGTAAGCCATAACGTCTGCTGCAAGCTGTGCATTGGGGCTGGAAGCTATGATAGCTGTACCTGTTCCGCCACCACCGATGGTCCATGTTGCATCACTGTCACCAAACTTGGGAACGGGTGCGATAGCGATCTTACCCTTAAGATCTGTCATATAAGCTGTGAAACGTGATGTCTGCCAGTAAGGCATGATCTGAACTGCGAACTCACCGTTGTTGTAGTGAGGATAAGCTTCTTCGTTATCGGGCTGACCACCGGGAACAACTCCGAGTGCACCTGCATCCTGCATATCCTTGATGTACTGAAGAACTTCTACAACCTTTGCATTGTTAACATCGAGCTTTCCGTCAGCTGTGAGGTAATCTCCGCCCTTCTGAGCGAGCATAAGGTTAACCATCCACATAGCTGTTGTCTCAGCTGTAGCGAACTCTGCGCCGGTAGCTTCTTTATACTTGATACCTGCGTTCTTGAAATCATCCCAGGTCTTGATAGTTGTGTAATCAATTCCTGCTGCATCAAGAAGCTCTGTGTTATAGAAAGCAACGGTTGTTCCAACGTGAGTAGGAAGTCCGTAGTATTTTCCGTCTTTTGAATAAATATCAAGTCTTGAATTTACGACTGAATCCTTGTAAGGAGCAATAGCGTCTGTAAGATCCATAAGCTTGATGTCCTTCTCTGCTGTGAATGAAGGGAACTTACCAAGCTCTATATCAGCGATATCGGGAGCCCCTTCTCCTGACTCAAGAGCAAGTGAAAGTTTGTTGTGCATATCGTCGTACTGCATATTTGAAAGAACGAGCTTAACCTTCTGATCGGGATGCTCTTCGTTCCATCTCTCTGCCATATCTGTGTAGAAAGCCTGATGGAGCTCGATGAATGTCCAAACATTAAGAGTTGTAACATTGTCTCCCTCAACTTCCATTTCTGTTTTACCGCCGGCTGAAGGGCCTGCTGCTTCTTCTGCAGGTGCTGCCTCTTCTGCAGGTGCTGCATCTGCTGCAGGTGCTGCTGCATCTGTTGCGGGTGCTGATGATCCACAGCCTGAAACCAGGGCTGCAACCATAGCTGTGCTTAAAAGTAATGATAAGATCTTCTTTTTCATCTGACATTCCTCCGCTTTTGTCTTGCTGATGATTGTGTTTTTTTAATGAATCTTTGCTTTGTTTCCGGGTTACAAGGATAAACGTTTAACCTAATTAGGAAAAATAAAACTCATATTTAAGTTTATGAGTTTTATCTTGTAATCATTATATTATCGCACTATTTAACTGTCAATACAGTTTTGATATCCAAATAATAGAAAATAGAACGTTTAACTTGTGCAATTTCCACAAAATCAAATTCTGGCAATAGACTTACCTTCCATAAATTGACAAGGAACCTGGATAACTGCATCTTTTCCGGTATACTTTCCGTCGTTTTCAAGCATCTCTATCATAATCCTGCTTGCCTCGTATCCAATATCATGGAGCGGCAGCGTCATGGTTGTGAGCGGTGGCTTGTAGTATGTTGCCAGTTCTCTGCCATCATACCCGGCAACCGAAATATCCTTGCCAACCGTAAGCCCTTCTTCATATATCCTGTCATAAACACCACCGGCCATTAGGTCGTTCATACAGTAGATGGCTGTAACCCCCGATTTCAGAAGCTTTCCCGACATCTCATACCCCGATGCTCTGCCCCAGTCTCCATTCAGAATATATTCCGGAACAAAGATATTGTGTGAGTCATACATTGCCTTCTGATACCCCAAAAGTCTGGCCTGTGCGTGCATTGAATCAGGTTTTCCTGTTATTACTCCGATCTTACTGTGACCCATTGAGATTAAATGTTTAACCACCTCATAGCTCCCGTTTACATCATCCACAACCACGGAAGGAATACGTTCATCTTCCGAATAGCTGTAGGCCATTACCATAGGGATTTGCGGGTCAAACTGAAAACAGGGCAGAACTCTTTCATGTGCGCTTACGTATATGATGCCTTCCATCTGCCTTTGTGCAAATTTCATCACCTCATCACGTATCCGTTTATAATAAAAATCCTTATAATAATACGTATCATTGTGATTCTTGAACAACCTCAGATTTATAAGTTCTATCTGATAATTCATTTTATCGCAGTAATTTGTTATTCCGTCAACAACATCCGGAATAGAAAAGATCGTCATATCCTCTACTATAACACCGAGGCTTCTGGTCTTTTTTGTTTTTAGCTGAATAGCTGCCGAATTGGGTACATACCCCATTTCCTTGGCCTTTTTTCGTATCTTACTGGCGGTTTCATTGCTGGATTTCCCCTTACCGTTCAGAATATTGGAAACCGTCGCCACAGACACGCCGCACTCCCTCGCGACGTCTTTGATCGTTACCATATATACCTCCTCAACGACAATAAAAGATACATTTCGCCTATACGCAGACCGACAAATTGTATCTGATTACCGTATTTTTCGGTTAATCGTTTTTCCTACCCCTGAAAAAATAAGGCCTCGGATTTGAAGACCTTTTTTAAACGCCCAGGAAACGGGCTTTCCGCAATGATTCATTCAATAATACACTTATCTTAACCCATAGTCCGATTTTTCTCAACAACTTTTTACATCTAAATTCATATTTTTACCATCACGATAAATGATCCATTTACTTTCGATCAGCCCTAATCTTCGCATAATCGAGCAGGGAAGATATAATCGCACCCTGCTCGTCCGCGAGCCGCCCGTCGGCCTCGACCGAAAATTTTCCTTTCGTCAGCTCTGCGATAATAAATAAGAAGGGCGAATTTTTCGCCCTTCTTTTAATCAAACGTTATACCAGCAATTAAAGATCCGATATATAATTTTGTTCCCGCCACAGAGCCGGAGTTATTCCAAACTCTTTTCTGAAACGGTCCGTAAAGTAACTCTGTGAATTAAAATGAAGCAGATCGCTGATATCACTTATGGCCATGTTAGTCTGTGAAAGGAAATACTTAGCCCTGTCAAGACGTTTTTCATTCAAATATCTGGATACAGTCTTTCCGGTTTCCCTCTTAAACTTCTTTGAAAGATAATACTCGGCATATCCAAGCTCCGATGCCAGCCCTTTTAACGAAATAGGGTCCTCCAGATGATAATCAATATAATTACAGCACGCCCTTACCACCTCGGAATACGAAGGTTCCTGTTTGGCATTACGTACCCTTTTTACGTAATCCCGCTGCATCGTGCGGCTCAGTTCCATCAGCTCGGTAAAAGAGTTGCTTTCTTCTATACATCTGATATAGTGATTTGAAAGGTGCAATGAAACATCCGGAGGAAGCCCTCCCTCAATGGCAGCCCGTGAAAACAGAACCACGCCAACCATCAGTGTATTCTTCCATTTTCTTTCATTTGTAGTGCCACCGATGCTGTCAATATTGGCATACTTTGAAAGCTTACTCATATGCTTTTCAAGATGCTCAACATCGCCCTCGCGGACTATGCGCATCATTTCCTTTTCACCTCTGAATGAAGCGTAAAAAAGTGCTTCTTCAGCTTTCTTGTCAACATCACGTTCCTCATTGTTCTCGTCGGCATACATGTTTATATACTGAAGATCACTTATATTTATTTCCCGTTCTTTAACGGTAAAATAAAACATCACAGCATATTCAACAAGCCTTAGAACAGGAATACCCGGAATTGTATCCACAAACGATGTTAACCTTTCAATATCAATCCTGCTTTTTTTCTCTTTAACAAGATTATGAACACCACTTGATATGATCTCACTTCTTACAATGGACGGTCCCAATACATGGATCTGTTCATCCACAACCACTATCCATGCAAGCCCCTTGGAATCGGTAATAAATAACGGGTACTCACTTTCTTTGATTTTCTCATGGATTATTTCTCTCATAAAATCTTTTTCCATCAGAAAATCTAATAACTCATCTACTTCTGAGGGATCTGATACGCTATTTAAGTTCTCATCAAAAGATCTTAAATAGAGGTTGTTACAAGTCCTGATCATTTTTGCAAAAAATTGCAAACGCTCATTAATCTTCTTTTTTCTCAAAATTGTCGTTCCCCTTAACAATTTCTTCAGTCGTTTCAG
>JAILOD010000097.1 GCA_024691015.1 Lachnospiraceae bacterium | reverse complement strand
GCCGCCGTTATTTTTATAACCGGGAGTCGGTTCGTAGCTTATCCATCCCTTGCCGGAAAGATATGCTTCGGGCCAGGCATGTGAAGCATTGCTTTTTACATCGGTCTCTACAGGCGAGGCTATGGTGGAGTAGCCCTGCAGATATCTTGCAGGTATGTTTTCATATCTTGCAAGAAGCACAAAGGCTGTGGCAAAGTGCGTGCAATAGCCTTCCTTCTTTTCAAACAGAATATGATCGATAAAGTCGGCGGGAGTTTGAACGTGAGAGGGAAGCGGCTCTGTTTTGGCATTATATCTGAGTGAAGATAACAGTTTTTCTATCCTCATAAGCTTTTCGTTATCCGTCACGGCACCTTCAAGCAGTTCATCCAGAAGAACCCGGCATTTTTCCGAAAGAATAACTGGAGTGTTGTAGTAAGCATCTATATGTTCGTGGTAAGAGGCAAATTCATCTGCTGAAGGAAGTGTGAAGCTGTCCGATAATAGGTACTCACCTGCTGCCTTAAGATCACCTGCCTCGCATCTGACATCGGAATCAAGAAAGCTGTTAAAGCCTTCATATCGCCGGTTTATCATATAAAACAAAGTCCGGTATGAACTTAAACGGTTTTTTGAAAACCTGACATCACCCCCGGTGCTTGACAGTTGAAGAGCGTTTTTATCCGGGAGGGCTTTGGCAGGAAGGAAGAGCCGGGAAGTTCTGATACCTGTATATCTGACACTCATAACCGCACTTCTTATGTGATCACGAGATCTTTCCGGATCGTATTTCAGCAGGGCTCCGGTTGTTTCCAACAGATCATAGATTTGATAGAATTCATCACTTTCGTCCGTTTTTTTCCATTCCCTGCCGTTGAAGCTGTCAAAGGTCTTGCCGTAAAGATACAGTCTGCCGTTTGAAGTTTTATCGGTAATAACCTTTATGGAGTCGGTTGGAGTGGTATTAAGACCGCCGAGAAAGGATGAATTTTCCGAAAAACCCATTTCGGCTGTGCTGTCATCCCAACCGGTGGATGAATCCAGGCTTTGAAGAAGGAGTTCAAGCTTTGTCCTGATAAAGGTGACGCTGCTTTTTACAAAGCCCCAGTCATAAGGCTTTTCGGGAGGAGTAAAAAGCAACAGAAAAATGAGAATGATAAGCGGAAAGGGAAGAATATATACCGTGTATTCCCTAATTCCCGTCATCCCTTCTTTTTTCCAGAAGTATTCCGTGGTTTCAATAAGAGTCATTACCGCATAAAACAGGATAAGAGCGGTGAGTGTCCTGCTATTTGAAAAGTTAAAGAAAAGACTTGCAAGAAGGTACAGGATACCGGATAAGGATAGGAGTATTTTGGGGAAAAGATGAACCGATATCAGCTTTTGGCACAGAAAGACCGCAAGACATAAAAGAGCCGTAACAAAGAGGTATCCATAATCCCCGAAGAATTCTTTTCTTCCGTCTGTCTTTAAGGATAAGAGGGTTCCGGTTAAAACGGTTATGAAGGCGCCGAATGTTATAAGGGCCCTTTTTAATTTCATATGACATACAAGGGCGATCAAAGTTTCCGCAATAATACCGGACAGGCAGATCGCGGGGAAGAAAGGCAGCGTCTCCGGATAGGGGCGGAGCAGTATTATTAAGATAAGTGAAAGAGGCAGAGTGTATGTCAGATCATAAATAAGAGAGATCATTACAGCACCTCCTTCAGGTTGGCGTTTGTGCTTATTCTGATGCCTTCTGCCCCCTTCAGTCCGGATAGAGATGAGAGGGCATCCTTGTCGTTATTTATAAGGCAGACAAAGACCGGTATATCGGCATCGGACAGCTTTGAAGTAAGGGAGGAAGCGGATGCATCGAATGAATGTAATACAAGAAAGACGCTCCGGCTTTTAAAGATCCGCCTGTCGTACAGAACTTCGGAGAAAAGGAGGGCGGGGGTATTTTCGGCCCTGAAGATAAATGCAGACATTCTTTCGTAAAGGACTTCGAAATTGTTCAGGGAAAGAACGGTTTCCGACAAGGCAGTCCCCCTGTATAAAACGTTTACACTCTCTCCCTTTTCGGTGAAAAAAAGAGAGAGGGCAAGGGTGGTTTCAATGAGCTTGTTTTCGACCGGAAGATATTCTGCGCATTTTTCTGAATACCTGCATGAATCCATAATAACGGTAATCCCCGGTTCTTCTTCGTTTATCATTTTTCTTACCATAAGATTTCCCGTAGCTCCGGTTTGCTTCCAGTTAATAAGACGTGGATCGTCACCTGGGACATATTCACGCAGAAGTATATCCGGAGAGACCGGACGGGAATTGTATCGTACCGCATTCAGAAAGGTTTCCGAAAGCTTCAGGCTGTCAAGATGTATCAGATCAGGTTTTACCGTAACCTTAAAGGGCTCGGGACAGGTATAGGTAAAGGTAAATAGTCTGAAGAGATCTTCAATGATCACCTTTTTTATACCTACCTCGTATTCTCCTCTGTACCGGCAGATGAGATCGGTCTTCTTTCTGATACCGCTGTGGGGATAGAGACAGTATTCGGTTTTGTCGTCCAGGCCGCTTATGTCGGAAAAGCTTGAAAAGAAGGTAACTCTTATGCTTGAAAAGGGAAGCGGGGTTTCGTTTTGGAGGGTGAAGTAAAAATCGGTGTTTTTCCCCGAGGTGAGATCCCTGCTTCCCGGATCCTGAAAGATCCTGAAAAAGATATGTACATAGAGAATGTATATCAGAGAAATAACGGGTATGAGTGTGAAGAGCGCAAAGAAAGAATAGCTTATCACACCACCGTAAAAGGAAATGCCGATAAGGGAGCTTATCCATAATATGAGAAGGATAATACGGTTTCTTCGCATAGCCTTTACTCCATGGGTATTTTTGCTTTTAAAATAAGACTTTGGATTATATTGTCAGTATCCTCTGCGTGTATCTTTGCGTCGGCGGTAAGGGTAAGACGATGATGCAGAACATTAACGGCAACTGCCTTGACGTCGTCTGGCTTTACGAAGTCACGTTCGTAAAACCGGGCGTGAGCACGCGAAGCATCGACGAGATGAAGCATGGCCCTTACGCTTCCGCCGGTAAAAAAGCGTTCATCTTCTCTGGTAAGCCTGATAATATCTCTTATGTATGAGCTTACACCGTCGGAAACATGTACGTTTTTTACTTCGTTTTGAAGCTTCAGAATGTCATCTGCATTTAAGATGTTTTCTGTTTTATCCGGAGTATTTCCTTCCAGATGATTTTTTATCAGACGAAGCTCGGAATCTTTGTCGGGATATCCGATAGACAGACGCATCATAAATCTGTCAGTCTGGGCTTCCGGAAGAGGATAGGTTCCGATGAATTCTTTCGGGTTCTGAGTTGCTATCACCATAAAGGGACTGCTTAAGGGATAGGTTTTTGAATCAACACTGACAGTGCCCTCGGACATGGCCTCAAGAAGTGCAGCCTGAGTTTTCGGGGAGGTGCGGTTTATCTCGTCGGCAAGGATCAGGGAGTGCATAATAGCACCTTTTTTGAATTCAAATTCGCCTGTTTTCTGATTGAAAACATTTACGCCGACCACATCCGACGGGAGAGTGTCGGGGGTGAACTGTATTCTGGCAAAACTTAGATCCAGTAAGGCTGCAATTGTCTTTACAAGAGTTGTTTTACCTACGCCCGGAACATCTTCAAGCAGAACATGTCCACCGGACAGAAGACAGATAAGAACATTTTCGGTTACGTTTTCCTTACCTACAAATATCTCGTTTATCCTGGCTTTAAGCTGTTCTATCATATTTCCCCCTTATAATTACGAAAACCTTTTGTATATTATAAGTTATTACAGCTTAAATTGACACTTATTTTGCACTAATATATAATTACACTATATATATCTTAGGAGAAAACATTGGCTGAGGTTACCACATTTGAAGCTCTGAAAAAAGAGCTCGAGGAATGCAAAACACAACTTCATGAAACGAAGCAGCGCCTGGATGCCCTTATGGACAATATACCCGGCGGTGTTTTTTCTTATGATGCCGATACTCTGAAATTTATCGATATTTCCGAAAGCGTCTTAAATATCTTTCATTGTTCCAGAGATCAGTTCAGGGAAAAATACTATAACAGCTTCGAGCTTATGATAATGAAAGCAGATCGTGCAAAGACCAGGGAAATGCTTTTCAACCAGATGGAATTTTTCGATAATGTAGAGCTTACCTACAGAGTATTGGACATGATGGATAATGTCATGTGGATATATCACAGAGGCCGTCTTATCACGGAGCAGGACGGACGAAAAGTATTCTTTGTTGTAATAAGCGATATTACCGAAGAAAAAATGGTTCAGGCCAAGATGCAGCAGATCAACGAAAAGCTCTATATAGAAACCGAGCGTTTCAAGCTGATAGAGGAGGCTACGGACAACACCGAATACGATTATGATGTTAAAAGCGATGTGTTTGAAAGTTCAAAGCCCGATGTGGACGGAAATCGCACAGTGATCAGAGATTTCTTAAAGAACAGGGTTATGTATCACAGGATGCATCCGGATGACTACCCGATAGTAAACGAGCGTATGGTCAAATCACTCAAGGAGCCGAAAAAGGGTATAGTGGAATACCGTCTTTTCGATGATGAAGGAAACTATACCTGGTACAGATTAAACTACGCAAGCTTTGCGGATAAGAACGGCAGAGTTATGAGAGTCGTTGGTTCGGCAAAGGATATAACGGAAGAAAAGAAGAAGCAGCAGGAATTAAAAGAACAGGTTGAACGGGATCCCATGACCGGGCTTCTAAACAAGGTTGCCATGCAGAATACCGTTGAGGAATACCTTAAAACCTGCGACATCGGTTCCTTCCACGCATTGATAATGATAGATACCGACCACTTCAAGGATGTCAACGACAAGCTGGGCCACTTGTATGGAGATGATGTTATAAAGATGGTGGCGGATTCCATAAGGTCCACCTTCCGTGAAACCGATTATATCGGAAGAGTCGGAGGAGATGAGTTCATGGTATTTATGAAGCATACAACACCGGTCATCACCGAAAACAGAGCGGAGCTTCTGAATCGTAACATCAACCAGGATTGCTCTGACGGAACGGAGACGGTTCATATCTCCTGCAGTATAGGTATTGCCTATTACAGCAGGGACGGAGAGGATTTTACATCCCTTTTCTCGCATGCTGACGAGGCATTGTATAATGCAAAAGAAGGTGGAAGAAACCGTTTCTGCGTATATGAACCCGATGAGAATGAAGAAACGTAACATTTAAATAATATAAAACGGAGGGCTATTGATATGGAACTTAAAGGATCGAAGACAGAGGCTAATCTTCAGACCGCTTTTGCGGGAGAGTCACAGGCAAGAAACAAATATACCTATTTCGCCTCAAAGGCAAAAAAGGACGGCTACGTACAGATCGCCAAAATATTTGAAGAGACCGCCGATAACGAAAAAGAGCATGCAAAGATGTGGTTTAAGCTCTTAAACGGAGGTATCGGAACCACCGAAGAGAATCTGAAGGCAGCCGCAGAGGGGGAGAACTACGAGTGGACCGATATGTACAAGGAGTTCGCAGCTGTTGCGAGAGAAGAAGGCTTTGATGATATTGCAGAAAAATTCGAAGGAGTTGCGGCTATTGAGAAGGAGCACGAAGAGAGATACAGAAAGCTCCTTGACAATGTTACAAAAGAAAAGGTATTTTCAAAGGACGGAGATGTTATCTGGCAGTGTTCAAACTGCGGACATATCTGTGTCGGAAAAAAGGCTCCGGATATCTGTCCTGTTTGTGATCATCCCCAGAGCTATTTTATGGTGAAAGCTGAAAACTATTGAATAAAAGAACTTTATTAATCTTAAGCTTAATATTGACGGCCTGTAGTCTTATGTTTTCCGGCTGTTCCCTAAAACCGGGTGAATATACCGAGCTCGGCATGGAGAGTCTGGAAAACAGCGATTATCAGGCCGCTCTTGACTTCTTTGACGAGGCCCTTGAAAACGATGAAGACAAAGGCGAGCTTTATCGGGGAAGGGGCATAGCAAAGATGGGTCTGTATGACTATAAGGGAGCGATCGAAGATTTCAGGGCATCTCTGTCGGAGTCCGGAGGGAATGTCAGTGAGCTGGAATTTGACACGGCCTTTTATCTTGCAACTGCCCAGTTTAAAAACGGCGATGTGCAGGGAGCGATCGACACATATTCGGCCATCATAGGTCTGGATGAAGATAATGCCGATGCATTTTTCCTCAGGGGAAAGGCTGAACTGGCGAATGATGATTATGACAGTGCGGCCGATGATTTTGATATGGCCATACAGTATAACCCTACAGATCCCGACCTTTATATCAGCATCTACGAAAGTCTGGAGAGCACCGGACATTCCGAAGAGGGCAGCGGGTATCTGAAGGATGCTATGGAGCTCAATAATATTAATGAGTATCAAAAGGGAAGGCTGTATTACTGGCTTGGAGATTATGATAACGCCAAGGGCTGTCTTGAGGAGGCCAATGATACCAAGGCCGATCCCGGTGTTGTGCTCTATCTCGGAAAAACGTACGAGGCTCTGGGGGACAAGTCCTATGCGGCATCGCTTTATTCAAGTTATCTTACAGATAATCCCTCGGATGCAAATATATGTAATCAGTTGGGTATCTGCCAGCTCGAATCCGGGCAGTATGAGGCTGCACTGGCAGCATTCAGGCAGGGCCTGGGCGTCACTAATAATCAGATCATGCAATCCTTAAGATACAATGAGATAGTCGCTTATGAGTATTTATCGGACTTTAAGCAGGCATCGGTACTTATGGCGGAATATATCAAGGATTATCCCGAGGATGAGGCCGCAAAGAGAGAACAGATCTTTCTGGCAAGCAGATAGAAAATAAGATTTTTACAGTAGGATAATTTTTGCTCCGGAGCATTAAGGGCTTCGGAGCGATTTTTATTGCAATGGTATAACAGGCTGTGTTATCATTCTTTGTTGTATTGTATCCCGCTTAAGGGAATAATAACAAAGGAGGCTATTATGAGCACAGAAACAAAAAACAGTAACACATTAAATGAAGGCGGCGTATCGATGAACGCCAGCACAGATGACATTGGCAGAAGGTCTTTTGAATTAGTCCTGACTGCGTTGTTCACAGCCATTATCGTTCTTATGGCTTATGTACCCTTTCTGGGTTACATTCCCCTTGTAGGTATCAATTGTACGATAATCCACATTCCGGTTATTCTGGGGGCACTTTTTTTAGGGCCTAAAAAGGGAGGCTTTCTGGGTTTTATATTCGGACTCACCAGCTTCTTAAACAATACCTTAAGACCGGCCACGGCATCGGCATTCGTTTTTTCACCCGTTATTGCCTTTGGACAGTTTGGGGCAGCGGGCGCATTAAAGAGCACCCTTATCTGTTTCCTGCCCAGAATTCTTGTGGGTGTGGTTCCTTTCTTCGTATATCTTCTTGTCAGAAAGTTTGCTAAAAAGGGAGTGGCTTTGGCAATTGCAGGTTTTTCCGGAGCATTTACCAATACGCTTCTTGTTATGGGCGGTATTTTTATTCTTTACCGTGATGCTTATGCCATTGCGCTTGGAAAACCCGCGGAAACACTTATAAACGTTATCATGGGAATTGTTGCGTTAAACGGTTCTATGGAATCAGTTCTTGCAGCATTTCTTGTAACCGTTATAGGACTTGCGCTTGCAAAGGCTACACATACGGTTATGAAGGCAGAAAGCGCAGCGGAAGGTAAATAAAAAGAAGACAGGAATAAGATAAAAGATCATGATACTTGCGATTGATATAGGAAATACAAACGTAGTTGTAGGCGGTATGGATAAGGATAAGGTGGCATTTTTTGAAAGAGTGGCTACCGATATCAGAAAGACCGAGCTTGAATACGTGGTCCAGCTTAAAATGGTCCTTGATCTGCACGGTATTGAGAAGGAAAGAATTACGGGGTGCATTATTTCTTCGGTAGTTCCTCCGCTTAACAACATTATCAGGAGGGCCATAATAAAGTTTCTTAATAAAGAGCCTTTAATTGTCGGCCCCGGGATAAAGACCGGGCTGAATATCCTGATCGACAATCCGGCCACTGTCGGAGCGGATCTTATAGTAAATGCCGTAGCCGGTTACAGATATTACGGCGCACCGCTTATTATGATAGATATGGGTACTGCAACAACGGTATCAGTTCTGGATAAGGATGCCAATTATATCGGAGGTATGATACTTCCGGGTGTTATGGTATCGCTTGATTCTCTTGTTAACCGTACATCGCAGCTGCCACGTATATCGCTGGAGGAACCGAAAAGGTTTATAGGCCGCAATACGATAGAGTGTATGAAGGGCGGTATCATAATAGGACAGGCATCGGCGCTTGACGGTATAATTGACAGGATGTGGGATGAGCTTGGATATGAGGCAAAGGTCGTGGCGACGGGAGGGCTTACTCCTTCAATAGTTCCTTCCTGCAGACATGATATAATCATAGATAATGAGCTTACCCTTAAAGGCCTGGGTCTTATTTATGAAAAAAACGTATGAACGTATAATAAGGCGCGCTTTTTAAGCGCGCTTCTTTAATCTTAACAGAGAGGTGTTCAGATGGGTGTATTAAAGGACAAAAACATAATACTCGGGGTTACGGGATCCATAGCGGCATATAAGGCGGCGGATCTGTGCAGCAGTCTGAAGAAGGACGGGGCGAATGTGACTGTTATCATGACCGAGAATGCCCTGAATTTCATTAATCCGATAACCTTTGAAACACTAACCGGAAACAGGTGTATTGTAAATACCTTCGACAGAAATTTTGAATACAAGGTGGAGCATGTGGAACTGGCAAAGGAAGCGGATATAATGATGATCGCTCCTGCCACTGCGAACATTATCGCAAAGGCAGCCTGCGGAATAGCGGACGATATGCTCTCCACCACCATTCTTTCGGTTACGGCAAAGAAGCTGTTCGCTCCGGCGATGAATACAAGAATGTACGAAAACCCTGCCACACAGGCGAATTTAGAGACCTTAAGAGAGAGGGGAGCTCTTATTATAGAACCGGCAAGCGGATATCTGGCCTGCGGAGATGAAGGAAAGGGTAAGCTTCCTGCCGTCTCCGATCTGAGAGAGGCGCTGATATATGAGCTCACCCCGAAGGATATGGAGGGGTTGAATGTTATCGTCAGTGCCGGTCCGACAAGGGAACCGATAGATCCGGTGAGGTTCATATCCAATCATTCAACGGGGAAGATGGGGTATGCAATAGCACGTATTGCGGCGAGAAGAGGAGCACAGGTTACGCTTGTATCCGGAGAGACCGCTCTTGAAACTCCATACGGGGTTGAGCGCGTGGGAATAGTCAGTGCTGCGGATATGGCGCGTGAGATAAAGGCACGTGCTGATAAGGCGGATATAGTGGTTAAGGCTGCAGCCGTGGCTGATTACACTCCGTTGTCATATTCTGACGAGAAGATCAAGAAAAAAGACGGTGAAATGAGCATAGAACTTAAGAGGACCGAGGATATCCTTGCTTCACTCGGGGCAAAGAAAAGCGGGAAACAGATCATCTGCGGGTTTTCGATGGAAACCGAAAATATGCTTGAAAACTCCCGTGCAAAACTGAAAAAGAAGAATGCCGATATTATAGTGGCAAACAATCTGAAGGTTGAGGGTGCAGGATTCGGCACGGATACCAATATTGTTACCCTGATAACCGAGGATAAGGTTACCGAGCTCCCAAAAATGGATAAGGATGAGGTTGCGGGGAAGCTTTTGGACGAGATATTGTGTCTTAGAAACAAAAAATAAAAAATTATAAACAATATATAGTAAAAATAAAGGCAGAAATAAAAATAAAAAAGGCTTAAAAAAGCCAGAAACAGACGGCTCCGGCAAAGATCGGAGCCGTCTTATTTTGTATTGTGCGAAATTGTATACACAATATCTTGTATTTTTTCATTGACCTTACATAATAATTATGTTAATCTGTGTTTAGCTTATTTTTAGAATTAGTTTATAAAAAACTAATCGTGTGTTAAAAATTGGGAGGAATTTATGTTTAAAGTAGTAAAAAGAGACGGGAAGATAGTTGATTTCAAACTGGTGAAAATATCCGATGCGGTAACGAAGGCTTTCGTTGCCTGCGGAAAGCAGTACAACTCCGATATTATCGATCTGATCGCCTTAAGGGTTACTGCCGATCTGGACGATAAGATCTCAAATGACTGTGTTGAGGTTGAGCAGATCCAGGACAGCGTAGAGAGCGTTCTTACTCAATGCGGCTTTACGGAGGTGGCAAAAGCATATATTCTTTACAGAAAACAGCGCGAGAACATCAGAAATATGAACAACGCCGTTCTCAACTACAGAGATGTTGTGAATTCATACGTTAAAGTCGAGGACTGGAGAGTTAAAGAGAATTCAACGGTTACGTATTCGGTCGGAGGACTTATTCTTTCCAATTCGGGAGCTATTACTGCAAACTATTGGCTTTCCGAAGTTTATGACAATGAAATCGCAGAAGCGCACAGAAATTGTGATATACATATACATGACCTTTCAATGCTTACAGGCTATTGTGCAGGCTGGTCATTAAAACAGCTTATCAGAGAGGGTCTCGGCGGAATAGAAGGAAAGATATCATCCGCACCGGCCCGTCATCTTTCAACCCTTTGCAACCAGATGGTAAATTTTCTTGGCATTATGCAGAACGAGTGGGCAGGAGCCCAGGCCTTTTCATCGTTTGATACATATCTCGCTCCCTTCGTAAAGGCAGATAACCTTACATACAAACAGGTGAAACAGGCGATCGAAACCTTTGTCTTCGGTGTAAACACACCGTCCAGATGGGGTACACAGGCTCCGTTTACAAATATCACTCTCGACTGGACCGTACCGGAGGATCTGGCAAATATGCCCTGTATCGTCGGCGGAGAGGATCAGGATTTCTGCTACAAGGATTGCAAAAAGGAAATGGATATGGTTAATCGCGCCTTCCTCGAGATCATGATCGAGGGAGATGCCAATGGCAGAGGCTTCCAGTATCCTATTCCGACCTATTCCATCACAAAGGATTTCGACTGGTCAGAGACAGAGAACAACAAGCTTCTCTTTGAGATGACCAGCAAATATGGAACACCTTATTTTTCAAACTATGTAAATTCGGATATGAAGCCTTCTGATATAAGATCCATGTGCTGCAGACTGAGACTTGACTTAAGAGAGCTCAGAAAGAAGAGCGGCGGATACTTTGGATCAGGCGAATCGACGGGAAGCGTCGGTGTTGTAACCGTCAATATGCCCCGTATTGCATATCAGGCAAAAAATGAAATGGATTTCTTCAAGAGACTTGATCATATAATGGATGTTGCGGCACGTTCTCTTCATGTTAAGAGAGGTGTTATCTCCAAGCTTCTTGCGGAAGGGCTTTATCCTTACACAAAGAGATATCTCGGAACCTTCAACAACCACTTCTCTACAATAGGTATAATCGGTATGAATGAGGTTGGTTTAAATGCAAAGTGGCTCGGCGCCGATATGACGGACGAGAGAACACAGCAGTTTACGAAGGATGTTTTAAATCATATGAGAGAAAGACTCAGTGATTATCAGGAGCAGTACGGAGATCTCTTTAATCTGGAGGCAACACCTGCGGAAAGTACAACCTATCGCCTTGCAAAACACGACAGAAAGCAGTTCCCCGATATCATAACAGCCGGTGAAGAGGGAGAGGTTCCTTATTACACAAACAGCTCACATCTTCCCGTAAGCTTCTCCAGTGATATATTTGATGCACTTGATATTCAGGACGAGCTTCAGACCTTATATACATCGGGTACCGTCTTCCATGCTTTCCTCGGAGAGAAGCTTCCTGACTGGAAGGCTGCCGCAAAGCTTGTTAAGACCATATCAGACAACTACAGGTTGCCCTATTATACACTGTCTCCTACTTACTCTGTATGTAAAACACACGGATATCTTGCCGGAGAGGTTCATTCCTGTCCCGTCTGCGGCAACAAGACAGAGGTGTATTCAAGGATAACGGGATATTACAGGCCTGTTTCCAACTGGAATGACGGAAAGCTTCAGGAGTATAAAGACAGGGTACTTTATGATATAGGTTCATCTGTTCTGGATAAGGAGAAGAGAAAAGAGGTTCTTTCAGCTCCCGTTCAGGAAGAAGAAAAACCGGTAGGTGCCAGCATCCTTCGTATTTCATCATCCAATGCGGATGTTTACGGAGAAAAGCAGATGGTCATTTCACCGGCCGGACCGGTCAGATATCTCTTCACAACAAAGACCTGTCCCAACTGTAAGATCGTAAAAGACTTCCTAAAAGACTTTTCTTATATTACAATAGATGCTGAGGAAAATGCTGAACTGGCAATGAAGTATGGTGTGCAGACGGCTCCCACTCTTGTAATATCGGATGGAGAAAAGGTGGAGCGGATCGCCAATGCGTCAAATATAAAGAAATTTGTAGACAGCATGTTGGTTAAATGATCTTTTCAAAAAAAAGAAACTTCATAACGGCTATTATCGTCGTATTTGTGAGTATTACAGCAGTATTGACGGCCTTATATATAATTCGTGACGGAAATGAAAGTAACATAGTCATCAACGAGGTTTGCAGCAGCAATTTTTCTGTGTTGAACGATGGCTATGGAAAGTATCCGGATTGGATCGAATTATATAATGCCGGCGATACTGCTGTTTCGTTGAAGGGGTTTTTCCTGAAAAGCTCCAAAGGGAAAAGGTTTGATCTTCCTAATACGGTGCTTGAGCCCGGTTCGTATATTCTGTTTGCAAAGAATGTCGAAAGTGAGGCCAGAGGGGAAATTCTTAATTACGATCCTGATGCTTCAATAGGGCTTGCGGATTTTCTTTTAAACGGGGCACAGACAAACAGGATAAATGACAGGTTCTTTGATTTCTCCATTTCGAGCTCGGGGGATGAGCTGTTTTTGTTTGAACCCGGGGGCAGAATTACGGATAAGGTTGATATCCCCTCAATGCCATATGATACCTCCTATGCAAGAGTTACCGACGGAGGTGGAGAATGGCATAAATGCGGATCAACTCCGGGCTACAGTAATGACGGGAGTGAGGAGGTTGTCGACAGGGTGCTTCAGGCACCGTCTCTTTCCGCGGAGTCCGGTTTTTATGACGGGGAATTTGACTTGACGATCACGGCGGGAAACGGAGAAACCGTTTATTATACCACCGATTGTACGGATCCTTTAAAAAAGGGTAAGGAATATACCGGGCCCGTCAGGATATATGACAGATCGGAAGAGGAAAACAACTATGCCTCACGACAGGATGTATCACCTTATATAGTTGAAGAGGATAACGATTACAGACTGGTAAGCACTGATCCCGTGGATAAGGCAATGGTTATAAAAGCAGTTGCTGTAAATAAAAAGGGCGAAGTAAGCTATATGGCAGAGGGTACTTATTTTGTCGGCTTTCAGGATAAGGAAGTCTACGACGGGGTTTCGATAATTGCCTTAAATCCCGATGCTGATGCGATGTTTGATCCCGTAAAGGGCAGATATGTACTGGGTGAAAAATATGATGAATATATGAATGGAGACTATGTATCGAAGCATTGGGAAAAGCATCAGGGAAATTATTCTCTGAGCGGGAGAGAAAGCGAGGAAGAGGGCAGTGTCCTTTATTTTAATGAGGAACACGAATTACAGATCGATCAGAAGGCCGGAATAAGAATAAGGGGAGGTCACAGCAGGACATTTCTACAAAAGGGGTTCAATCTCTATGCACGGTCTGTATACGGCGGGAATGATCATTTTGATCACAATATATTTGATTACAGGCTTCCCGAAAGACAGTACTCGCTTTTTGCAGGAGGACAGGATGACAGATACAAGGTTAAGGACGTGCTTTTCTCCAGACTTATGGAAGGGGAAAATGTAGCCGTGAATTCCTTTAAACCCTGCTTCCTTTTTCTGGACGGGGAATTCTTCGGATTGTACTGGCTAAGCGATAAATACGATGATGTGTATTTTCATGAAAAATACGAGGTATATGAAGGCAATTCGGAATATTTTAAAGTGGATTATACAAACATCGACGAGGTTCATTCATCGGAAAAATACAAGCAGTCATTCGGGTTTGCCGGAAAGGAATATATAGATGATAAGGCTTATGAAGAGATCTGCGGGTCGATAGATATGGATAGCCTTATAACCTATTATGCCGCCAATTTCTATATTGAACACTGCAATGACTGGCCTACCCTTAATAAGGGAATATGGAGGAGCAGGAGTGCGGATCTTGGAGAGTTTCAGGATATGAGATGGAGGTATCTGATATTTGATGTCAATTCCTCGAGTCTTTCTAAAGTTGAAAATATACAGATGGATTTTATGCTCAATGAGGATGCCGTATTGAGCTCACTTATGACAAATGAGAGCTTCAGGAAGGCATTTTACGAGAAGTATAAATATCTTAGGGAAAATGTCTTTAATGCCGACAGGGCAAAAGCGATCATAGAAGAAATAGACGGGGAGATCGGGCAGCTGCTTTATATGAACTGGGATCATTATTATTCCAAAGACTATGCAAATGAAGAAAAATATAAAAAATATATAGATGATCTGAAGGTGTTTTTTGAAAAAAGGGCAGACTATCTGGATCCTTATATGGAAGAAATCTTTTTAAAATAATAATTTATGCCGGGATTGATAGAACTTGCGTGATATATTATAATTCATATATGTGTGGCTGTTTAAAAAGCCAAATCAAATTCTTCAAACGGAGATAAAAAATGATCAAAAAACTGGTCGAGAAGATCAAGAAAACTCA
This sequence comes from Lachnospiraceae bacterium, assembly GCA_024691015.1. GTDB lineage: Bacteria > Bacillota > Clostridia > Lachnospirales > Lachnospiraceae > NK4A144. The sequence goes on along the minus strand of JAILOD010000097.1, from coordinate 3,317 downwards.
GGCACCCGTTGTGGTAGGTCTTGATCCAAATCTTAAATTCGTTCCTGAAAAAATCAAAACAAAAGCTTATAAGGAATTCGGAGAAACCTTAGAAGGTGCATCGGAGGCTATATGGCAGTTCAATAAGGCCATTGTTGACACGGTTTATGACCTTATTCCGGCAGTTAAGCCACAGATCGCCATGTATGAGCAGTTCGGTATTCCCGGGCTTATGGCATTTAAGAAGACCGTGGATTACTGTCACGAAAAAGGCCTTCTGGTAATAGGTGATGTAAAGCGCGGAGATATTGGCTCTACTTCAGAGTCATATGCGAAAGCCCATATAGGGGAGATAAAGGTTGGAAATAAAACTTTCGCTCCCTTTGATGAGGATTTTGCGACTGTTAATCCATATCTCGGGAGTGACGGAGTTAAGCCCTTTGTTGATGTCTGTAACGCTTGTGACAGAGGAATTTTTGTTCTTGTGAAAACATCAAATCCTTCCAGCGGTGAATTTCAGGATCGTCTGATAGACGGCCGTCCTTTATATGAATGGGTAGCAGATAAGGTCAATGAATGGGGCGAGGGCTCTATGGACGGAGATTACAGCAATGTAGGCTGTGTTGTCGGAGCAACCTATCCAGAGATGGGAGCTGCATTGAGAAAGCTGATGCCCAAAGCCTATATTCTGGTTCCGGGCTACGGTGCACAGGGCGGTAAAGGGGCCGATCTGGTGAACTTCTTTAACAGTGACGGTCTCGGAGCCATAGTCAATTCTTCCAGAGGGATCATTGCGGCATATCAGAATGAGGCATATTCATCCTTCGGAGAAGATAATTTTGCCGATGCTTCAAGGCAGGCAGTGATCGATATGATAGAAGATATTCATACAGCCATAGGCTGATCGGAGGATAAAATGGATAAATACAAACAGGAATTTATAGAATTCATGCTTTCCTGCAATGTTCTGAAATTCGGAGATTTCACAACAAAAAGCGGCAGGAAGACCCCTTTCTTTGTAAACACCGGTTTTTATCGTGACGGTGCACAGTTAAGGGAATTGGGAAAGTTTTATGCAAGGGCAATAGAAGCAAAATTCGGTACGGATTTCGATATTCTTTTCGGACCGGCATACAAGGGTATACCCTTAAGCGTTGCAACGGTAATGGCTTTCAGCGAGCTTTACGGTAAAGAGATCAGGTACACATCAAACCGTAAAGAGATCAAAGATCACGGAGATAAAGGTATCCTTTTGGGCAGTCCCATATCGGACGGAGACAGGGTAGTTATCATAGAAGATGTAACAACCGCAGGTACCTCTATCCGGGAAACGCTTCCCATTATAAACGCACAGGGAGAGGTTAATGTTCTTGGAATGTGTGTCAGTGTAGACAGGCAGGAAAGAGGCACGGGAGAGAAATCCGCACTTAAGGAAATAGAAGAAGAGCACGGCTTTCAGACGACTGCAATAGTAACGATGGCAGATGTTATAGAGCATCTTACAAAAGTTCCGGTAGGAGGAAAGATCATTCTCGATGATCATCTGAAGGCTGCTATAGATGCTTACTACGAACAATACGGAGCGAACGATTAAAGAGGTGAATATAATGGTAAATGAAGAGATTTATAAGAGCATGAGATTTTCGGCAATCTGCAATATCGTTATCGGAGTTCTTCTTATTGTTTCCGCGGTAGCTGCCGGCGTTATGATGTTTATCAGTGGCGGTAAGCTTTTACGTAACAAATCCAAGATCATATTCTGACAGGCAGAAGGCCTGAAAAAAGGAACGATATTCGAATGAAATTCGGAAGAAAATATCTATTTACAAGCAACAGCCGTTCGGATAAGGGAATAATGGCTTCAGTCTTTGCCCTTATTTCATTAGTGGCGTTTTTTGCGTCTGTTTATATGGTTTTAAAAGCGGGAGGTGAGGTGCCCGACAGACTGGGTGCTGTCGGCTTTGTCTCCTGCATTTTTTCGTTGGCGGGACTGGTGACGGGGGTAATGGCCCTTATAGAAAAAGACACCTTTCGTTTCTTTCCGCGTTTTGGCTTTGGCGGATCACTGGCGTCGCTGTTATTATGGGGAGGTGTAATATACATTGGAAAAGTCGGTCTATGAGTTTGATGAAGCTCTTGATGAAAGAAGGGAGCTTTCTTTCGGAAGGATAAAGGAAATTCCGTCCGAAGTGAATGTCCCCGAACCGTTTATGCAGTATTTCAGGGAGGTGGCGGAGTTTATACTTGATCCGTCGTATGACATAGCCCTACCCGAAAATTATGAGGTCTGCTGGAGCAATCCCCGATATGCGGTTTTGATGCTGGGAGAAAAGCTTGGCAGACTTTTGTGTTATCTCTCGTATGAGCTTATGGGAATAATACCCTTCAGGGCTGAAGGACTAAAGCTGGATGAAGTGATACTTATGGAGGTGTTCATCCAGGTTTACGGAGCCTTTGAAGCAGCATCCTTAGACGGTACCCTGCCCGATGAAAAGGAGATCAAGGGTATTCTTTATTCTTTTGTCAGTGATTATATGGACCACACTGTTTATGAAAGGATCAAAGGGAGTGTTGAAGGCGATAACGATTTCGCCCTGCGTATAATACAGGATTCGGATCTTTCGGATCTGTCCTATCTGGAAAAGTACGGAGAATATGTTTCGGACAATACCATCGGGACTGCGAAATATCTTAATTCGCTTTCTGATGAAAAGATAGAGCTTATGGCCGCTGCGTTTACAAACGGTTATATAACCGGATTTGCCAACACCGGTAAGGATATAAAGAAGAAAAAAACGGTAAACCTTAGATATCATATTGGTTTTGAAAGACTTGTGAGAGCCGAGATCCGTCTGTTTAAAGAGGCAGGGCTTTCTCCGGTCATATACAGAAGAGCCCTGCATGTTGCGGTTCGCGGAAACAGCTATGTCGGATACTACGGTGATCAGGTAAATCCTCAGATGGATTATGATCATCGTGAAGATAAGGCACTGTTTCTGGATAAGGCATATGTAAACAGGAAGCTTGAGGTGAGCCGCTTTGCCTATGAACAGGTTAAGGATAAGGCCCGTGTGATGGGCGGTCCTGCGGTGATGGAAACCTTCGGTGAAAAGCCGTTTAAGCCGGAACAGAAGAGTGAAGCCCCGGTTATGAGCGAGAAGCAGAGAAGGCTGGATGTGGAACTTACTTCCAAACTCGGAAGCATGGTTAACGAATACATTCCCAGAGATGAAAGATCGTTTTCTATCATTGCCTATCCCGTTCCGGAGATCGGTGATGATTACGAGAAGATCTTCACTGAGACGGTAAAACTGAATACGCTTGATTGCAAGCTTTAT